>JACOMS010000077.1 GCA_014324115.1 Hyphomonadaceae bacterium | reverse complement strand
ATAATACCCGAAATCACTTTGCAGTCATCCACTCGCGCCACACCGTGGGGCAGAAGGAAAAACGGTTCAATCCGGGCAAGCCCCTCTTCTGATAACACAAACATATCACCCATCGCAAAATCTCCTTTGCAACACATGAATCACACATTAAGATGTGAGGGAACCCGTTAGATTAATAGGTCCTGACCCTAGGCCCCGTTGGCCCTGCGATCAAGCTCCGCCCGGATTTCCCCGTGCAGCGCATTGCCGACGGGGAAGAAAAGTACGATAACGGCGGAAATAAGAAAGCCTGAAATCGGTATGAAGGCCAAAATCTGACGTATTCCGGCAAGTGTGGCTTCGCTTTGTTCCTGCTTGGCCACATAACCTGTGTCTGCAAGCAGATGGCCGAGCATCCACCCGCCTACCGCCAGGGATGCCTTGTTGGCAAATGACATAAGGCCGAAACCTATGGCCTCGATCCGGATTCCGGTCTTCCATTCGCCATAATCAATCGCATCGGCCGTCATGGCATAGAAAGTCATGAGGATGGCCTGGATGCCGCACCCGATAATAAAGAAACAAACTGCCAGGACCGTGATATTTCGCGGGGCCAATATATAGACAGCCAACAGAACAATGGAAGATAGCAGTGCCCCGCTTATCCAGACAAATTTCTTGCCGCTGCGGTGTGTGAGCCACGCCCAGAATACAGGCGATACAAACCCCGCAACCGCAACGGCGGAGAATAGCCATTTGACCTGAGCGCGATCACCCAGATCATATTCCATCATGTAAGGGAGTGTCTTGTTCATCAATGTATAACAGCCCGCAAAACTGATCAGCCCGAAAAAGGCAAGCCAGAAAGGCCGGTTGGGGATCAGACCCTGCCAGACATCGGCGAGGCTGGAACTGTCATTGCGACTCTTTGCGTTATCCTCCCGCGGCGGTTCGTGCGTGACAACCCCGGAGATCAACAGGGCGACGGCGGCAATGACACCGAACAAAACGGCCAGAAAAAAGAATCCTTTTTCATCATCACCTTGCCCCAACCGTTCGACCAGGGGAAAGGCGCCATAGCTGGCCGCCAGTGCACCGATTGCCAGAAAACTGGTTTTGAAACCAGCAATAGAGCTGCGTTCATTGGCATCCCGCGACAGGCGGGCGATCATGGCGGTGTAGGGAATATAGACAACGGTAAACAGTGTCCGAAACAGGAGCGCGGTTATGAGCCCATAGGTAAACAGTTTGCCGGGCGCCCACTCCGGCGGCTGGAAAAAGAGTAAAATAAAGGACAGGGCGACCGGGACTGTTCCCAAGAGTATATAGGGACGATACTGCCCCCATTTTGATTTGGTGCGGCTTGCCAACCAGCCCATAAAAGGGTCCGTAATACCGTCCCAGATCAGGGAGACAAGAAAAATTGTACCCACCTGCCTGGGGTCAAGACCGACCACATCGGTGAAATAATAAAACAGATAATAGGCCGTGGTCATGAAGATAAGCCACAGCCCCGACATACCCAGCCCGTAGCCTGCCTTTCCGGTGGTACTCAGCTCCCGTCCAACGTGAGGTCCGGTCATCCGTTTTCCCGTATCTCGGTTTTATCCGACCCTGATTGCAAAACCGGCAATCCTTTTCAATTCCACGCAAACGGCATTACCGGGCCCCGGCGGTCCCGATCCCCGGCCCTGACACTGGCGAGCCTGCCATGACAATATCAGGCAGGATGAAGTGCCGGAGGATCATAATCATCTATCCGGAAGCCCGGACGTCACCCGGATTTGTAAATACAAGTCACCGCAGCTGCAAACAGAAAAGGGTACCCGAGGGCACCCTTTTTCCCGCAAGAGACGTGATGCAGGGGCTAGAACCTGGCCTTGAACTTCACGCCGTAATTTTGCGGATAAAGAAAACCGGTCTGGACCTGGTCATCACTTCCATTGTTGCCGCGGCCGAGGACAGCTTCATCTTCAAGGTTCTCAATGTAGGCCTCAACCGAGTAGTTTTCGCTTGGCGCGTCCCAGATCAGGCGCAGATCAGTCTTTGTAAAACTGTCCTGATCATGAGCCGGATCAACAGCGAGGAGATTGGAGGTGTTGTAACCGTCACTGTAGTAGAACTGACCGTAGGGTGTCAGTGTTCCCTTGTCGCCCAGGTCAATTTCATAGGCGGCACTGGCGCCGAAAGTAAAATCCGGTGACCATGGCGTTGTCTCCCCCGCCAGGTCGATGAAGGACTGAATTCGATTATTGTACAACTGATAGGGGTTGGTTGCACCGAATCTTTCATATTCGGAGTCAAGGAAGGCTCCATTGGCTGTCAGGGTCAGCTGATCCGTCGGCGCCCAGATTGCATCAAATTCGACCCCCCAAGCCTGAATTTCCCCTCCGTTTCTGGATACGGTGAGAGTCGTACCTATGTCGGTCAACAACTGCTCCTGCGCCAGCAGGTTGGTGTATTCAGTCAAGTGCACAGCCGCATTGAGCTGCAGCCTGTTATCGGCGAGGCGGCTTTTGAAACCGGCCTCGTAGATCAGGGATTCCTGCTCGTCAGTGGATGACCCGCTTCCACCTGAACTGAGCGCACCTGACAAAAATCCGGTCGCCGCCGTGGCATACACAAGAACATCGGGATTGACATCAAATTCCACACCGGCCCGCCATGACACATTGTCATATGTATCCGGTTCGACAATAATCTGGTCTGTTGCATCGAAATTATAGCTAAAGACCGCATTATTCCGGGGCAGTGAGGCCAGGTTCGTTGCGCCGCTAAATCCGTCTACAACATTCACAACCCGATCAACTCCGCCGTCACCGTTCAGATCACCCGTGAAATTGCTTCCCCCTCCGGTAAGCTCCTTGTCTTCGCTGTTATAGCGAAGACCGCCGATCAGCCGAAGGTTATCACCGAGGGAATATTCCACCTGCCCGTAAATACCGAAATACTCCGTATCAATAACCTGACTGTCTGCGAAGAAACCATTCAGGTTGATATCACGGGATGTAATCGGCGTACCGTCAAGGAGCGTGAGGGTTGTCTCATCGTCCTCACCTTGATTGAGTGTAACCGTCCCACGGACTGAATCATCGCGCATTGTCGCCTGATAGAGAGTAAAGCTCTGAAATAATTCATCCTTTGAATAATAGACACCGGCCTGCCACTGAAGCGGGCTGTCATAATCGGACAGGATCTGAAATTCCTGCGTGAAATACTCGGCCTCCTCATCATAACCGCCAACCTGGTTCGGCAGAGGTGAGAAATCGAAGTCGAACCCGATGTTGTTCCTGAAGTCGGTCCAGGACGTGATGGATTTACCGACAATGCCGCCGAAATCCATATTCAGCTCCAGTTGTGCAACATGCTCTTTCAAATCAACGAGAGGAACATAGTCTTGGGCGATTTGCCAGGGGCCGGATGTTTCACCATATACGGGAGCTCCCCCTGAACCGCGCACAGGGTTGGCGCAGTCCCGACGAGGACCCAACGGATCCGTCAGACCATTCGCCTGCTCATTACGACATGTCAGGATATAGCCGAACAGACCGGCTTCCCGACCGTCTTCCACGATGTAGGTGTAGCGGGCTATCGCGTTAAAATTGTCATTCGGCTGCCACAGGGTGCTCACACGCACACCCTTGTCATCCTGGGCCCCGACATCCGGCCCGGCCGTATTGTCGATATATCCGTCACTCTTGTCATAAAATCCTGCCACCCGAATTCCAAAAGTGTCGTTGACCGGAACGTTCACAAACCCTTCAAATTCGGCCCGGTCAAACCGCCCGTACCCGAACTCGGCCCCGGCGGAGTATTCATCCAGATCAGGCGCGTTCGTGTAAAGGTTCAGGGCCCCGGCGAATGTGTTGCGGCCGTAAAGGGTACCTTGGGGACCTTTCAGAAACTCCACCCGGCTGACATCAAAAAATGCCCGTGTCTGCTGTGATGCCCGGGCCTTGTAGACACCGTCAACAAAGGCGCCGACAATTGAGGAATTGTCACCGAATGTGTTTGTCGAATTTGCCCCGCGAACATTGAACTTCGCATCATTCCCGACGTATGCAAAATTGACACCCGGAACGAGAAACTCAAGACGGGATACATCATCCACGCCCCCCAATTCCAGCCCCTCTTCGGTAAAGGCCGAAAGGGAAATACCCACGTCCTGGGCGCTTTCTTCCTTTTTTGTCGCGGTCACAATGATTTCATCTTCTATCTGTGCATGGGCCGACATCCCGAACACATAGAACAGGGTCGTACACAAAAGAAAAGACACGGTTTTGGCGGATGATTTACAGGTCATGTTTGACTCTCCTCAACGTAAAGTACTCGCGCGGCACACTGGCCTCGGCCTCGCTAGTAGTTGTGAATACAAGTTAGCGGATTTATCCAGCCGTTTCAACATGTATTTACATAGTCTTGATATGGATGGATACGGTGCGGATTGAGTGCACGCAAGTCATTTTTGACTTCGAAATCAATTTTACCGGCTACTGTTGCAAATATGTCACTACATATGATGAAAATGTAGTGATAACCTAGCTGGTGACATTGATCCTGGAGCCGTTATTTGCGGACAAGGTCGGCGACAATTTTGCCGTGAACCTGTCTGGATACGGG
The DNA here is from genome assembly GCA_014324115.1 of Hyphomonadaceae bacterium. GTDB lineage: Bacteria > Pseudomonadota > Alphaproteobacteria > Caulobacterales > Maricaulaceae > JACOMS01. Next base: position 5,779 of record JACOMS010000077.1, on the reverse strand, counting down.
ATACTGTGTCATCAATGCCGCCGCCGCCAGAAAGGCCAGGGCGGGCAATAACATACCGATAACAAACATGCCGCTTAACTGCCCGTCGTCAAGCTGTGTGTCGGCCTTGAAACCGATAAGGGCCAGGCCCGCGCCGACGCCGAAACTGGCGACACCGGCCGCAAATTTGTTGGCAAAGGAGACAAGCCCGAAAATAATGCCTTCGTGACGTTGCCCGGTTTTCCATTCGCCCCAGTCAACACTGTCAGCCGTCATGGCGTAAAACACCGTGATAAAACCCGTCGCACCCATATTGGTAAAAGCGTAAAGCCCGGCCATGGTGTACAGGTTGTCCGGACGCAGGAAAAACAGGCCTAGTAATCCTGTTGCCGCCATTATGACCCCCGCAATCCATACGTGAGTTTTGCCCTTTTTAACACCCAGCCAATACCAGAAGGGTATGCTGGCCAGGGAGGCAACGGCCTGTGCCGTAAACAGGATTTTGGTGTAAGACTCGTCTCCCAGCCAGTATTTGGCCATATAGGCTGTCATGGATATCTCTGCACCGTAAAACCCGCCGAAAATTGCAACCCCGAAAAACAGCAGGATAAAGGCCCGGTTTTTAACAAGTGTGGGAATTGCCTGCATCAACTGCCCCCGCGGGCGAGGCGGGCCCGCTTCATGTTCCGGCTCACGGATTGAAAAAAAACAAATCAGGGTTGTCAAAGCCGCCAGTGCGCCGACGATCATGGCCGCCCTGAAGAAACTGTGTCCTTCTTCGCCACCGCCGAACCTGTCCACAAGGGTATAAAAGCCCCAGGAAATTGTCAGATTGGCCAAAAATATAAATTCCGTCTTGATGGCCGCCAGTAATGTCCGGCTGTCATAGGATGTTGTAATGCGGGCAATCATGGCCGTAAACGGCATGTAAACCAAGGTGTAGCCTGTTCTGAACAGAAGATGTGTGATCAGTGCCAGCCAGAAATAGTCGGCCGTTTTGTCGCCTACCGGAAAAAATGTAAAGGCCACGACCACGGCAAAGGGGACCGAACCGAATAACAGGTAAGGTCGATACCGGCCCCACCGGGTCCGGGTCCGGTCGGCGAGAAACCCGACCAGGGGATCACTGACAGCATCCCAGATCATGCCCAACATGAAAATGAGACCGGCCTTGGCCGGAGGAATGCCCGCAACATCCGTATAAAAATACAGGAGATATTGTATGACGGCGATCCAGCCCAGCATGGGACCGAAAATGCCGACCGGGTAGCCCAGACAGGCCCGCCAGTCCAGTTTCGTCATCTCTCTACCCCCTCTGTTTACGGGATGTATCCGGAAGCGGCTTCGGCCTAATTCCAGCGCCGGTCTCGAAGAATTTCCCGGGCTGCATTATGGCCGTTGACGGCTGAAACCGCCCCGCCGGGATGGGTGGACGCCCCGCACTGATACAGGCCCCTGATCGGCGAGCGGTAATCGGCATACCCGGGAACGGGCCGCATGAAAAACAGCTGATCAAGGGTCAGTTCTCCATGCTCTGTGTTTCCGCCCGGCATATTGATGTCGGCTTCAATATCCTCCGGAAGATACAGTTTGTAGTCGATCACGGACCGGGTGAAGCCGGGCGCAAAGCGATTCATGACGGAAAAGGCGTTTTTGACCAGTTGTCCCCTTTCTTTCTCCCACGTGGAGTTTTCAAGACTGTACGGGCTCACACCTCCCTGGAATGTGACAATATGCTTGCCCTCCGGGGCCAGGTCGGGGTCATAATAGGTCGGCACACTGGGTGAAAGGAACGGATTGGAGGAATACCAGCCGTATTTGGCCTCATCGAAGGCTCTTTCGAGAAATTCGGGGGTTGGGCAGATATGGGCGTAGGCCGGATAGTCAATGCTTGCCGCCTCCCTGGAGAATCCTGAATACTGCGGCAGCCTGTCCACGGCACATAACAGTTTGAAACTTTTGCCGCGGGCCCGGTAGCCGTCAATCCGTTCCATGAAATCTTCGGGAAGATGACCGCGCCTGACCAGATGGCCGAAAGTCAGCCTGGCATTGACATTGGACACAACACGCCGGGCCCGTATTTCCTCCCCGCCGTTCAAACGTACGCCCCCGGCCCGGCCCTGCGGATTGACCAGAATTTCATCCACTTCCGCCTCTGTACGGATTTCCATACCCTTGGCCTGACCGGACGCCGCAATGGCATCGGCGATGCTGCCCATCCCGCCTTTGGGAAAACTCATTCCGGTCTGGCCGATGAGATGCGTAACCAGGTAAAAGGCCGTCCCGGGCGAATATGGACCGACATTACCGCCGATAGTCGCCCAGAACATGAACTTCGCCTTGATAATATCGGATTCAAACCAGCGCGAGACATAATCGTGTGCGCTCATGGAAAGGGCGGAAACAAGATTATAGACTTCCTGTTCCGCATGTCTGTACCGCCAGGCGAACCGGGCCGTTTTCAACAGACCCATGAGATCCTTGCGAAACGGGTTTATGGGCGTTTCCAGCTGGAGCCGTTGCAGAATCCTGATGGTTGAAGACAGCGATTCGTAAAATTTAGGGTAATTCTCGGCATCTTTTTGTGAAAATCGGGCGATCTGCTGTCGGGTTTTGACCGGGTCCTTGGTAAACACGACACAATCGGTCTCGGTTGGATTGACCACATTGTCGACGACCACATGTTCCAGCCCGTATTTGTAGAGCTCCAGCTCCGCAATGACCTTGGGATGCAAATGTCCCATAATGAATGAGTAAACAGACGCCCGGAAACCGGGCACAAATTCCTCGGTCACGGACGCACCGCCCACCCACGGCTTGCGTTCCAGAACCAGAACTTTTTTTCCGGCTTTGGACAGATACGCTCCACAGGTCAGGCCGTTATGCCCGCCGCCAACAATAATGGCATCATATTGCCTGTTCATATTCAGCTCCATCCGGGTTTCAATTCATGATACCGCCGCCATCGACGATCAACGTCTGGCCGCTGATGAAATCACTGTGCGGGCCCGCAAAAAACAATACGGCACCAACCAGGTCTTCCGGTTGCTGGGAGCGTGCCAGAGCCCGGCTTGCGGATATGATTGCGTTGCGCTCCCCAATACCTTCCTTGCGCAGAACATTTTCGCTCAAGGTCAGGCCCGGTGCGACTCCGTTGACGCGGATATTATACGCACCCAGTTCGGTAGCCATGGCTTTTGTCATGGCGACAACGGCACCCTTGGAGGCATCGTAGTGCAGCATATTTGGAAATCCCATATAAACCCGATTGGTGGCGATATTGATGATACTGCCTTCCTTTTTTGCCTTCATATCCGGCAACACCGCTTTGACACACTGCCAGGGCCCCCGCACATTTACCCGCATGACCTGATCCCAATCCTCAAGACTGATTTCATCCAGCGGCGTCAACGGTAATGTACCGAACAGGGCCGCGTTGTTGACCAGAATGTCCACGGTCCCGAAGGAGTCACGGGCCTGTTCCATCATGGCGGCCAGGGATTCATCGCTGGTAATATCTGTGGTTGCGGCAATGGCCTGTCCGCCTGTTCGGGATATGTCGGCCACCACCGCTTCTCCGTCGAGGACATCCGCGACCACCACATTGGCCCCGGCCCCGGCCAGACCCTGTGCCAGACAGGCGCCGATTCCCTGCGCGGCCCCGGTGACAATAACCGTTCTGTCCATGAGCGGTTTCATATGGTTTTCCCCGGTGCGGGTATGTACGGGTCGTCGTAAGGGATGACAGTGGTTTTGGCCTCCGAATAGAAGTCAAGGGACCAGCGGCCGCCTTCACGATCCAGGCCCGATTGTGCATACCCGCCAAAAGGAGCGTTCCGCTCCCGCACCATGGCTGTATTGACAAGCACATACCCGCTCCGCAGCTGCCCGGATACCCGTAAAGCCCGGCCAAGGTTTTCGCTCCACACATAACCGGCAAGGCCGAAGGCCGTGTCATTGGCCTGCGCGATGACCGCGTCTTCATCATCAAAAACCATGAAAGCGGCAAAGGGGCCGAAAATCTCTTCCTGACAGACGCGGGATGTGTTGGATTCGACGCGGGCGACAACCGGATCAATATAAAACCCGTTTTCAAATCCCGAAGCCCGGCCACCGCCACTCAGGATTTCCCCGCCTTCCTCCCTGACAACGTCCACAAAGGACAGGACCCGTTCCATTTGCGCTCTTGAGGCTTGAGGCCCCAGCTCCGTTGCAGCTTCGAATGGGTCTCCAATCCGTATGCCTTGGGCGCGCTTCACGAAATCGGCCACAAAATTATCGGCGATTTTTCTGTGTACAAAAATCCGGGACCCGGCCAGACAGGCTTGGCCGTTATTGGCATAAACGGCAGTAAGAGATCCTTTGAGCGCCTTTTCATAATCGGCATCATCAAATATGATGTTGGCCGATTTGCCTCCCAATTCCATGGTCACCTTGGCAAAGCGATCCATGGCGGCCCTGGCAATGAACCGCCCGGCCCCGGCTCCGCCGGTAAAGGATATTAGCGCGACATCAGGATGCGCCGCCAAGGCCGCGCCGGTCACATGGCCGCGGCCGTTCACCAAGTGAAGTACGCCTGTCGGCAGGCCGGCCTCAAACAGAAGTTCAACAAGCCTTGCGCCGGCCAGCGGACTCTGTTCCGACGGCTTGATAATACAGCTGTTGCCCATGGCCAGTGCCGCCGCCAACTTCAGGGCGGCCCCCATTAACGGTATATTCCAGGGTGTAAACAACCCGGCCACGCCGACGGGTTCGCGGGTAATCAGGGTGTTGGCCTGCGGGATTTGCCGGAACAGTCTCTCATCCATATTCCCCAGGGCTGCTGCAAAGTAGTCAAACCAACCTGCCGCCGCCGCGGCCTGTCCGCGCATCGCCCTGTAATAGGGAAGACCGGTCGTGACACTGTCGAGAGCGGCCATTTCATCCAGGTTGTCACGAATCAAATCCGCCGTCCTGTTCAAAACGGCTTGACGCTGCAGCAGGGGGGCGCGGGACCAGTCCCCCCTTGCAAAAGTCTCCTTTGCCTTTTCAACACACCTCCCGACCTGATCCGCAGAGGTTTCCGCAAGCTCCAGGACAGGTTGCTCCGTATGCGGGTTTATCACGGGAAGCCTGCGAGCGACCCCGCAGTCCATAGGGGCTGCGCAAAACAGGCCCGCCTGCACCTCGGGAATGCCGGATATCAGCTCTTTCATTGTCTCATCCATGATGTCTGCGAACCCGTTATCAGATTGCGAAAGAGGCATTATGCCGACGCTGCACAAAGTTGTAAAGACAAGATAGAGGCCGGTACCACTGCCGATTTTGTCGCAACCGGCCGTTATGTACAGGGCCGGGCAAAATCAGCCTGCTGCAAAACCGCAGAAATGTCATTTAGCCCTCGGTACGTTGGGATGACGACCGCATGGGGGAGATTATCCGGCAGTGATATTTTGTCGGCTCCCTTGGCCGTTTCGATTATTCCGATATTGAGTTCACCTTTGCAACCGGCGCCAGCGTTGTTACCCTTGTCCGCATGAAGTTGAGGCACATCGAAATCTTTTACGCCGTATACGTTACGGGGTCGGTGAGCGGTGCCGCGAAGTCACTTAATGTGTCCCAACCTACGGTCAGCAAAGTATTGAAACACGCGGAAATCCGGATTGGGTTTGATCTGTTTCATCGGCAGAAAGGAAAGCTCTATCCGACCGGGAAAGCGGATTAAGACTGTTGCGAATTTATCCGGATTTGCCGGGATTTTGGGATTTGCGCCGTTTTCGGACCCGAAGAGCGGGTGTTTGGTGCTGACGAGTGCACTTTC
>JACOMS010000076.1 GCA_014324115.1 Hyphomonadaceae bacterium | reverse complement strand
ATGCAAACCTCCAGTCAAATGCTATTTTGAAGAAAACCATACTTCGTTAAACGACAACACAGTATCACCAACACTCGCGATTTCGCAACAGTCTTGATATTTCTGTGTCCCGGCCGTCAGCACAGTGAGAATCGGCTGAACGAAAAAGCCGACCGGCGCGAATACAGCCGCCATTCCGGGCCGGATAATCGCCGGAATCCCGAAAGTTCAGGATGGCATCGAAACTGTAGATGCGCGATACGATCAGCTCCTGACCGCTATAGCTCAAGACAGTTCGCGGTTCTGCAAGGCCTCAAACCGGGCCCAGACACCGTCTTCTCCATGCCATTGCCCTGTAGACGCAGCCTTGGAGTACTCGGTTGCTCGCGTTTCGAAAACGTTGGCGTGCTCTACACCATTGAGTATTTCTGTAAGCCAGGGGATCGGGTGGGACTTGATTCCGTAGACATCCGGCAAGCCCAGCTGGCGCAGTCGCCAATCGGCTATATAACGGATATAGCTCTTGATATCATGGGCGGTCATGCCGTCCACCGGCCCCAGCTCAAAGGCAAGGTCTATAAACCTGTCTTCCAGCCCCACAACCGTTTTACAGCAATCGACAATATCATCAGCTACGGATTGTGTAAGGCATCGGGTTTCCTGCGCAAAGGTATGGAAGAGCTTGATCATGCCTTCACAATGCAGACTTTCATCGCGCACCGACCAGCTGATTATCTGCCCCATGCCCTTCATTTTGTTGAGACGGGGGAAGTTGAGAAGCATGGCAAAACTGGCAAATAACTGCAAGCCTTCCGTAAACGCCCCGAACATGGCGACGGTGCGGGCAATATCCTCTTCGGTATCCACGCCGAAATCCTGCATGTAGTTATGTTTGTCCGCCATGGCTTCGTATTCCATGAATGCAGCAAATTCACTATCCGGCATGCCTATGGTTTCAAGCAGCAACGCATACGCGGCAATGTGGACGGTCTCCATGTTGGAAAACGCCGCCAGCATCATTTTAATCTCGGTGGGCTTGAAAACACGGGCATAGCGCTCCATGTAATTGTCATTCACTTCCACATCACTCTGCGTGAAAAACCGGAATATCTGGGTAAGAAGATTGCGCTCTTCATCGGTCACATTGACGACCCAATCCTTGCAATCTTCGCCAAGGGGGACTTCTTCCGGCAACCAGTGTGTCTGTTGTTGACGCTGCCAGAATTCATACGCCCATGGATAGCGGAAGGGTTTGTAGGTCTTAGAAGGGGTGAGCAGACTTGGGGCCCCCGGTTTGACCGCTTCATGAAGGTCCATGACTGTCCTCTTTTCCGTGAAATTTGGCCTGCCGATCATAATACGCGGTCGACTAAATACAAGCAGACCTCACAGAAAACCGGGAAGCCGAGGATCGCAACATACGGGAACGAATGCCCACCTAGCGGTCTGGATCGCGAGGTACAGTCAGAATGTAATTTTATCGGCGCCAAGTAAATGACAAGGCCGCCGCGTCTTCCGTGAGAGACATGCCATTTGTGTCAGTTTCGCGGCCAAGGGAAGAAATCTCGCGCCGGAAATACCCAAACGAAACATCTGCATCGCCGATGCGATAACCGATGCCTGCCTGAGCATCACCAACTATAATTTTATCCTGATAATACAGATTACCGTTTGTCAGGCGTTTCACACTTGTCGGTGAATAGGTGACCGCTTCGGCATCGGCACCTACAAACACGTACCAGGTGTCGTTCTTGAAATCGGACGTGTCTTTCAGGTCGCCGCCGATCCGCACCAAAGCCCCGACCAAAGCACTGGAACCCTCATCATTAAAGCGAACAGAAGCACGGGGCAAAAGCTCCATATCAAGCCCAATTCCAAACGATTTTACGATGGAGTTGCCATACTTCATGTTGATGATTTCATTTCGAGAGAGGCACGATGCCGCACCGATGAAACAGTCCGGGTTGGCGACATCCAAATCAAACAGGCGCGACCCGATGATTCCATCCGGCAGCCTGGTAACCCCCTTGAGTGTATCGCTCAGCCCCACAAATTCGCTCCCGATGCCTGCGACAATATCGGGATCTGAATTTACATTCAAGTCAAACTCCGAATTTGCAGCGGACGGCGCAATCTCCCTTGTCTGAACCTGAGCATCAACCGGGGCGGTGACTGCGGCAACTCCAAGGAAAGCAGTGGCGGCGAATCTACAAATGCGAGTCTTTACACCTCGAATTCTGGAAGCGTGTCTCCAGGTGATATGTTCCGGTGCTCTTGTCATGCCAACTCTACGTTCCACGAGCCTTTCCGCAATTTTTTAGGGTCCATTCGGCGTAGGGTCCATTCGGCGAGTGTATACAAAAGTTATACACCGCCCCATACGATATTTCTCTACCGGGTGTAACCGATATCACGCGTATGTGATATACTGGGTGAAATATGAAAAAAGCCGGGAAACCCTCTCGTTGATCTGGAAACCATTGAATTACTGCGGCTTGTTCCCTCTGTTGACACATGTCCGGAACCGGTCATGGCCTGCAAGCGGTTGCGGTCCAGGCGCCGGGGTGTCGCTTCCATTTCATCACCGGATCAGAAATGGTGGCTTTGGATCACGTCCCGGATACGCCTGTTGAAGCGTTCGGCCATGCCACCAGTCCGAGGCGAATTTCCCGTTACCGCGGTGGCCGACGACAACAACCCCGTTCCGTCGTCATGTCATATAATTATCCCCGCTTCCCCGATATGACATCGCCGGAACTCATCAGGCGGATGCGCTGCTCCACCCCGCCTGGAGGTACAGTGAACACAACCTTTTCAAAATCCGGAGTGCGCATACCGTAGTCAGGATTATTTGAGAGGGCGAAGCGTTCACTGGGCATACCCAGAAAGTTTTTGTCCAATTTTTCATTACTGTTCCTGTCATGATAGAGCGCAAAAGCATAATCGCCTGTGTTATCGACCGGAACACACAATGTTGTCTCTTCACCTGTCACCCGGGTTATGATTCGAAGGATAGCTTTTTCGGGATCCAGAAAATCTTCTTTCACATGGTTATATAGATCAACGACGATGTGGCCTCTGATCCGATCCGGATTGAAAACCGTTATCCTTATGTCCGCCGGAGCAATACCGCAATTCGGATTCTCGATGACGGGAATACCTTTCACAGTGACGCGCGTGTAGAGACTCGCAATATCAAATTCAGCCTCTGCCGGGGCGACGGTTGTATTTGTCGGTGTTGCCAAAAGTGCGGAATCTTTGACACTGGCATCCTCGCGACCCGAAGTTTCGCGCTCAGGCGGTTCCGGACCGGTATTCAACCGGTCTATGATTTTCTGATCAACTAGTGTAACGGTTGGTGTGCCTTCTGCATTGTCTGTTTCCGATCTGTTGACTTGCCCCGGAGTTTTGTGCTCAGGCGGTTCCGGACCGGTATTCAGCCGGTCCATGGTTTGCCGATCGGATGACATGACGGTTGGTGTGTTGTCTGCGTTGTCCACTCCCGGGCCGCTGGTGCGATCCACGGTTTCCGCGTCACGTGAAACACTCTCGACGGGTGTTCCGGCCTCTTCAACGGTTTCGCAGGATTGTGCCAGTGCCAGAAAAGATATTGTGGCAATCAAAGATGCCCGTCGTTTCAAGATGTTCATGACGTTTTTTTCTGTTTCAGGGAAAAAGCGTCCCCAATCAGCGGCGGGTTCATGATGTTTTTTCTATAAAAATCCAGTAGTATCGGCAGCACAAACCATGTGGTTGTGAGACAAGCAAGGAAACCCATAATGGCCAGGGCGGCCATGGATTGCAGGCCACCCATGGACGCAGTGATCATACCGCCAAATCCAATCAGAGTCGTTAAGGTGGTCAAAACAGCAGCGCGACCTGTTGTATTCATGATCCGGTTGATGCTCTCGGTCCGGCCCTCGGAAACTGCACGGTGAAATATATGTATTCCGTTATCGACGGAGATTCCAATCAATGAGGGCAGGATCACCATATTCATGATGGAAAGCGGCGGGCCGACAAAACCCATAATGCCGACCGTCACAAATACGCCGACAAGCGGCGAAGTCAGTACAATCAGCGTATCGAAAAAGTTTCGCAAAAATACAAACACCACAAAGGCGGTTGTCAACGTCACCAATATGACAGCCTTGAAAGCGTCGGCTTTCAAGAGCTTGAGCATCTCTACAAAAATAAAATCCTGTGACGCGCTGTAATAGGTCTTGCCGTCTACTTCAAACTTGGCGGCATCATCATAGAATTGTCGTGCGAGGGTGCGGTTGCTCGTGCCCACAGCATTGTCAATATATACAAGATAGCCGGGCGAACCGTCTGTACCGAGATAGGTACGCCGCAAAACTGGCGGCAGATCTAAAATCGAAAGCTCACCCGCCGTCAGATAGGGTTTGGACGCCTCGTAACGTACCGGGTCCAGAGCCCGCAAATCATCGGCCCGTTTCTTCAGCCGTCCAATCACTTCCAGCCGCAGGCGCTGCTCCTGCGTTTCAGGGACAAAATCAACAATGCTGTCGACTTTTCTGATGGTCGGTGTCTGCGTGTCCCCGGCCATTTTGACTTTGAAATAGTCCTCAATTGCCGCCACTTCCTCATAGGTATCGACAACGACAATAGCCCGGGAATTACTTGACCCCAGAACTTCGCGCACGGCCGCTTTCGCCTCAATGAACTCCGGTGTCTTGCGTGCCTCAAGATTGTTTATGTTTTCCTCAAACGGTATTCGCGGGGCGTAAACCAACGCGAAAAACAAGGCAAAGCCGGTCGCGATCAAGGTAACCTTTTTGTAACGCAGTGGATCCGGAAATTGCGTTCCTCCCGTTCGAATACTTTGAATGCGGCGGGAATCTCCAGCCTTCCAACCCAGGTTTTCCGCCAGGACCAGCAGCGTCGGCTGTACGACGTACATGGATAGGAAAGCAAAGATAATTCCGGCGCCGGCGATGAAACCGAACTCGGTAAAGGCCCGGAATTCGGTCAGGAGCAGTGCAAAAAAGCTCGTCGCTGTCGTCGTCGCAGCCACAAAAGAGGCACTCCCTGTATGGTGCAGGATAGTATGTATCGCCTCCTCGACACTCACACCCCTGCTGCGTTCCTCACGATAGCGGCTGAAATTATGAATACCGAAATCTATGCCAAGGCCGAATAGAATAAGTGTTAAAAACACAGTGATCAAGTTGAGATTTCCAATTGTCATGGAGGTCAGTCCCATGGTCCAGATGATGCTGGAAAAGAGAGGGATGAAAATCACCGGAATCGCCAGCCACGTGCGGTAAGACCATATGATCAGGGCGGAAATCAGCACAACCGCGGTCAAAAGGCCCAGTCTCAGATCATTGATAATCGCGTCGAACTGCCCGACCTGGCCTGCAATCCTCCCGGCTACACCAGCCCTGACATTCCGGTCGGCGCGCTGCGCAATGACACGGTCCACAATCGCCCGGGTTTCTTCGACCATGCGCTTGGAGGCGGCGAGTGACTCAAATCCGGGGCCCGGCCAGGCAATCAGAACGGCTGTCAGTTCATCATCAGACACGAAGAAGCGGCGGGTCTGTTTTTCGCCGGATACTGCATCCCGCAATTTTTCAATGCGCTCGGAATGCAACTCGTTGCGGGAATCACCGTGCTGGTTTTCATCGCGGATGTTGATCGTGACGTCCGCCCCGAATTCTTCAGCCAGATTCTTGGCCATGTAGGTCGGGAGCGCCTCTTTAACTTCAGTCTCAAGTTTCAGAAGCTCTTCAGTATCAAGGAGGAGGAGTTTATGCTCATCCAGAACCCGAATATCCTCAAAATACTGACTCGATGCGGCCCAGTCTGTACCGTCAATCAAGAGCTTGATATCGCGAATAACATCAAGGGATTTTCGCGGCGCATCGGTCTTGACGACGACCTGAATGGAGGCATAGCTACCGGTTTTTTGCAAGGCATTTTGCAGGACTTGCACACTCTTCGCGCCTTCGGGCATCAGGGCTTCGATGTTGGTGGAAATTTTGATCTTCATCACCTGTGCGGCGGCAAATGCCGTCACCAGAACCGCCGCTACCAAGATGATCAGCGCGCGATGGCAAATCGCCCGGGCCCATATTTTGAGCAAATGTCCCACCGGCTAACCTGCCTTCCGTGAAGGCTGTGAGGCCGTCCCAATGACTTCTTTGTACTGATCCAGCAGGCTGTGCATTATGACAGACCAATCATAAGATGCGCTTGCGCTGGCTTTGCGAGCCGCCGTCCCCATCGCGTAACGCAGCTCTGTATCCCTGACAAGTTTTTCTGACAGGTCAACCCAGGTGTCCATGTCATCATTGTCGACCAAATATCCGGTAACGCCGTCATTGACGAGGTCCATGCTTCCGGTGGCGATGGAACAGATTGTCGGCAGACCCGATGCCATGGCTTCCAATGTCACATTGCCGAAAGTCTCGGTCAGGCTTGGATTTATGAATATATCACCACAGGCATAAGCTTTGGATAAATCCTCACCGGACAAGTGCCCCGTGAATATACCCTTGAAAAGGCGTTTTTGCATCGCTGCGCGTTTCGGGCCTTCGCCGACAACCAACGCTTTAACGGGCAGGTTTCTGGCTTCAAGCGCATGGATCAGATCGGCATATTCAGTGAGACCCTTTTCCTTCACCAGGCGTCCGACAAAAGTCACCGCAACTTCATCATCATTGATACCGTGCGCCCGACGCCACCCCATATCGCGATGATCCGGATGAAAGCGGTCACGTTCGATACCATGGCTCCAAACGCGCAATGACTCATCCAGGATACCGTCTTCAACAAGTTGCCGACTTACGGATGGTGAAGGCACATAGACATGGCGACAGCGGGCATAAAACCTGGCCATTTTCCGGCGCGAAAAATTCTCGACCCATCCAGCACCGTAATAACGGAAATAAGTATCAAACCGTGTGTGAAAGGAGGCCACGGCCGGAACGCCGAGTTTTTCGCTAAACCCCAGCGCTGAGTGCCCCAATAAATCCGGGGCCGACAAGTGAAACAAATGCGGATTGAAGGCCCTGATCCGGTCCTTTAACTCACCGGACAGACCAAACCCGATACGGTATTCCCCGCGTCCCGGCACCGGCATGGACGGCACAGAAATCAATGTCCCGACAGACCTGAAAGCCGGTGTATCTGATGTCGGCGAGAAGACGCGTATCGTCACGCCTTGACTTTCCATGAAGCGCACGAGCGTGTTCAGGACTTTGCTGGACCCGTCAGCCACATAGTTGTAATTGCCCGAAAACAGGGCAATCCGCATATCTGTCGAGGTGATCGGCACTCTCTTTATTCTTCTTTTCAGGTATTCCTTTGGGCGTCATGGCCAAGCGACAGTATCCTGATCCGCAATTGGCATCCCTGACATGTTTGGTAAAAAATTTCAACAAAGATTTACAAAGACTGTCGCGAAATCACAGGTTTTGGGGTTTTTCTGCTCTCATTTGATGAAGTACGATTGGCTTCAGAAATGGGGTTTGCTTTTGGAGCGGATTGCATCGGACAATGTGCTGCGCAAGATTGGGGCATTGATTGATTGGCGTCGCGTTGGCTGGAAGGTAGGCAAGGTTCGTTCACAGCTTGGCCGGTCGGGTTATGACGTGGATTTGACGCTGCGTGTTCTTTTGCCCGGCCAATGGCATTCCCTGTCGGATCGGAAACTGAAAGAGGCTTTGCGGGTGCGTTTGGATTTGATGTCATTTTGTGGTGCGTCGCTTTTTGAGAACGTCCCGGATCCACAGGATGCTCCGCCGTTTCCGTTGTGCGCTAGTGCGGTTGGGGTTGTTTGAGGCTGTTCCGGGTGAGGTCAACCGCCGGTTGTGCGCGCATGGGCTGAAAGTGGAAGCATGCGTCGGTGGCGGTGGTTGATGCCACCGTGATGGAGAGCGTAGCGCGGCCGCGTCGTCTGATTGAAGGGATGGCTATGGACCGTGCAGGGGAGCGGTTGCAGGGGCGGCTGGCGGTGTGGTGACGGAGTGCCTGTGGGCGGACCCTGATGGGCGCCGGTTGAAGAAGGGTAACACATTGTACTTTGGCTACAAGGGCTTTTGGCGCAGCGATGGCGCGGGCCATGTGGAGGTTGTGCCTGTCCGTCCCGCGAACGCAGGCGAAGCGCCCCATCTGCCGCACCTGCTCAAGGGATGCGCGGCGGTGCGTGTTCTGGCGGACAAGGCCTGTTCCAGTGAGACGAACGGCGCGGTGCTTGCCCGACAGGGCTTGAAATCCGGCGATCATGTTCCGGGCGGGACGGAACCATCCGCCAGGCGCCTGGCAGAGGAAGTTCAACCGTCTGGTGGCGAAGCAACGCTGGATCATCGGGCAAAGTTTTGGAACGCTCAAGGGTCTCTTCCATGGGGGGCGTGCCCGCTACATCATGCGGGAGAAAGCCGAGGCGGAGTTGACCCTCAAGGCAGAGGCTATGAACTTGCTCAAGGCGGCCAACCGCATTGACCTGGTGGCTGCGTGAGGGGGGAGTCTGTCCAAAATTGTCTGATACCGCAAATGTCAGAGCGGAAAGTGCACGCATCAGCATCAAACACCCGCGCGCCGGGCCCGAAAACGGCGAAAATCCCAAAGTCCTGGCGAGTCCGAATAAATTCGCAACAGTCTTGATACCTATTCGACTTTTTAGTGATTTGACATCTCGTTTGCACTCCTGCATCACTCGCAGTGTCCACGCGTATGGGTCGGCTTGAACAAACGGTACAATGAACAGGCCGATGTTATGAGGAGATGTTTGTGTTGACACTGCTGTCCCCTGCCAAAAAATTTAATTTTGACCCGGTCGGAACGGCTATGCCGTTCACTGAGCCATTGCTGGCCGAGGATACCAGAGAGCTTGCCAAGGTTGCCAAACAGCAATCCGCAGACGACCTCAAGAGGCTGATGCATATCAGCGATAATCTGGCCGCGCTGAATGCCGGGCGGTTCAAGGCGTTCAAGCTGGATGGGCAGAGCAACACGTCCAAACCCGCCGTGCTAGCTTTTGACGGGGATGTTTATTGGGGGCTGGACGCCAATTCACTTTCCGACGATGACCTCATATTCGCCCAGAGCCGTGTGCGTATTCTGTCCGGGCTTTACGGTGTGCTGCGACCTATGGATAAAATCCAGCCTTACCGCCTGGAAATGGGCACAAAACTCCCCACGAAACGCGGTACATCTCTCTATGACTTCTGGGGCTCTGCGATTGCGGAAATGCTGAATGACCACCTGGAAGGCCACGTGGACAAGACTGTCGTGAATCTTGCCTCCGGTGAATACTTCAAATCGGTGGACAAGGACGCGCTCGACACAGACATCATCGAAGCCAAATTCCTGAATATCAAGAATGGCAAGGCACGGAACTTGATGTATTATGCTAAATACGGTCGGGGGCTGATGACCCGCTGGATCGTGCAAAACCGCATTGACATGGCCGATGATTTGCGGGGCTTCGGCCTTGAGGATTACGTCTATGACAAGGATTTGTCAGAAGACAATCTAATGGTCTTTACGCGCAAACAACCACCCGGGAAAGGGTGATACCCGGCAAAATCAAACATGTCGCGGAACACCGGTGCCCGGGTGCTCTGGGGCTTCTTCTGTTTTCGATTTGTCCGGTTGGAAGGTGGACAAGCGCCACCGCCCGGCTTTTGATTACGAAATGTACGCATGCTGACCCTTTTCGCCACCGTCCCTGCATGAGTCCTGGTACGGGCATTAAAAAAACGGCAGGGTATCCGCGCATAATCTCGGATATTATCGCAACATGATCCGCGCAACGGAAGCAACATTTGCCAGACCCGTCAACTGTGTTGGGGTTATTTGCTTTCGCGGTGAGGACGTGCTGCTTATCCAACGCGGAAAAGCGCCGCGTATGGGGGACTGGTCAATCCCTGGCGGGCGGATCAAGCCGGGGGAGAGCAAGAAACAGGCGGCCTTGCGGGAACTGTCGGAGGAAACCGGAGTGAAGGCTGGGCTTGGCCCCAAAGTCACAACCATCAATACTCGATTGGAGGGACAGGACTATATTCTGCATAACTTTCTGGCCTGTTGGAAAAGCGGTGAACCTGTCGCTGCGGGCGACGCGGCAAGTGCGCAATTTGTCGACATGGATACGCTAAAGAACACACCCATATGGAAAAAGACACGGGATGTTATCGAATTGGCACGCACCGTGAAAAGTCACCCGGACAGCGCCGTCGGCAGGTTCAATGTATGACTCCAGTCGTTTGCCGTGCGGGATTGATGTTACGATCAGGACTGATTAGGGTCAGGACTCATTGAATCCAGTATGTGACGATGGCCGCGATGAGGACAGCAGTGAGAAAAGTGTGCGCACATCTGTCATAACGGATTGCAACTCTGCGCCAATCCTTGAGTCTCGCAAACACGGTGGATACTTCCAATAACCCTTGGATTTTTAGTGTAAGGTGTGATTGCTATTTTGTATGACGCAACATGGCCCATTCGACTTGGACGAACGACTTAAGCGGGTTAGCGATTTGGGAGACCCCCTTGAGGTGATGAATGATATCGTTGAT
>JACOMS010000075.1:820-11536 GCA_014324115.1 Hyphomonadaceae bacterium | reverse complement strand
GCCGTGCGCAGGTCCCCCTGTCTGACGGTGACCGGATAGGGATCGACACTTTCATAGTTTACATGCAGTTCGGCCAGCCTGCGGCCCGCGTCGCGAAAGGCCTCAAACCCATCCCGGGCGCCCATCAGGGGCAGGCGCGGCAGCTCCTTGGACAGGTTGTTGGCAAAGCGGCGTCGGTAGTCCCGGGCGTGCAGCACCCCGTACAGGTAATGAAACACATCCTCGTGGGTGAGCGGGGCCTCCGGGCAGGCCTGTCGGACCTGCGCCACGGCCTGCGGGCACAGGGCGCTGCGACGCACGTAGGACCGGCCGGAGGGGGCGGTGACGACCTCCCCTGCCTCCCCTGCTGCGGCGGCGTTCATATCTTCCAAGGGCTGGTAGCGGTAGAGGGGGAAGCACTGGCCGTTTTGAACCAAGTGAGTGTCCGGCAACGTGTCAGTCATCAGACAGGAGAACCTCGCCTGTTTCCCGATACCGGTCACGGCGATGACCCGGTTGTGCAGGCCCGGCTCCGGGAAGATGGCGGGCATGCGGTAGACCATCTCGTTGAGGCGGCGGCAGTAATGCAGCCATTGTCTGGTGAAGGGCCGGTAAAGGCCGGGCATGGCCACGCCGTCCTCCAGGTGCAGGGGTTTGCCTTTCCGGAGGTCGCTTTCGAGGGCGCGGCTCCAGCTGATCCGGGCCGGGTCGCGGGTAATGGCGGGCGGCGACCGGCCTTCGGATTTGGCCGCGTTCCAATGTTTCAGTTCCTGATTGTAGAAGCTGACAGTGCGGGCCATATTGGTCTTGAGCCGGGTTTTGGAAGGGTTGTAACACCAGGCATCGCGTTGAGTTTTGAGACCGCAGGAATAAACCTCAAACAGCACCGGCTCCGGCACCGGGGCTTTGGAGCCGAGGCGCAGAAAGTTTTGGAACCGGTCATCGCGCTGGCCCAGCCAGTCGCCGTGACGGTCCGGGGTGATGCGGCTCCAGCCTCCGGCGGCCCGGATTCCGGCGATGGAGCCGAAGCCCTTGAGCTGCGCCAGCTTAGCCGTGCGTTTGAGATTATCCCCGATGTCACGGTAGAATATCCGGCCGCGCTCCGGCGATTGCGGGTTTTTGACCAGAAGCGAGATGGCGGTGCCGGTCATGCTGCCCTGCCCGAACACGTTCTCACCCTCACCGGCCCGGCCGCGGCTTAACATGTTCTTGCGGATATCGCCGCGCAGGTGGAGCACATAGAGGCTTGAAAACTCTTCGGCCAGACATTTGCGCAATCCGTCCATGGCACTGCCGTCAAGCCAACCGGCGTTGGTGACGTAGGCCATCACGCCGCCACCGGCCTTGTCCAGCCGGTCACTGCCCCAGCGGATGGCGCGGATGTAGCTATCGTAGAGCGTGTTCTTGTTGGCGGCCACACTGCCCGCCGCATAGGTGTTGCGGATGTTTGCATCCAGGTCCGGGTAGGTGACATTGCCCGCATCATCGTCCGTACTTTTCTGCTTCGCCGAATAGGGCGGATTGGCGACAATGACCCGGATATCTGTGGCCTTCTGCCGTTTCCGGCGCTCGGAATTGTCGGGCATGTAGAAGGAGAGCAGATCATCGCTTTCATACATGCGGAAGGTGTCGGTCAGGCAGATGCCTGCAAACGGCACATAGTCGCCGTCCCTGTCCCTATCCGGTGCGTCCTGCAGGCCGTGGTAGACCGCCTCAATGTTGATGGCGGCGATGTAGTAGGCCAGCAGCACGATCTCGTTGGCGTGAATCTCATGGCGGAACTTGTGCTCAAGCTGCGCCGGTTTGATGAGGCCGGACTGCAACAGCCGGGTGATGAAGGTGCCGGTGCCGGTAAACGGGTCGATGATGTGGACACCCGGGGAGCCGAGGGTGTGGCCGAACTCCGACTGCAGGATGTCATTGACCGAATGGAGGATGAAATCCACAATCTCCACCGGGGTATAGACAATGCCGAGCTTCTCGGTGGTGCGCGGGAAGGCGGTGCGGAAAAACTTGTCATACAGCTCCACGATCAGCCGCTGCCGGGCCGACGGGTCGGTGATGCCGTGGGCGCGCCGCTGCACACTGGCATAGAACTGTTCCAGGTCTCTGGATTCCTTGTGCAGGTTGGCGGCGTCAAGGGCGTCGAGCACCCGCTGCATGGCCCGGGACACCGGGTTGCGGGCGGTGAACCGGTGGCCTTCGAACAGCACCGCGAACACGGGGCGGGTGATCAGGTGCTGGGCCAGCATCTCAATGGCATCGGACTCGGTGATCGTCTCATTCAGATCGTCGCGCAATTCCGCCAGGAAGGCATCAAAGACCTGACGGGCCGGGGTGTCCGGGGCGGTGAGGATGCCGGTCAGGCGGCTGATGTGGTTGCGGGCAATGTGGGCGATGTTGGCGGCCCAATCCTCCCAATAGTCGCGGGTGCCGCATTTTTTGACGATTTTGGCCATGATGGCCCGGGAGAACTCGTCAACCGGAAACATAAATTCGGCCTGCGCCGGTTCGGCGACAGCGAAATCGTGCTCTGAATCGGGGCCCGGGGTGCCGATATCGGGGCGCACGGGCGCCGGGGCCGTGGGCAGGTCCTCAACCACGGCGGTGACGGCCCGCAGCTCTTCGCTGTCGGGGGTGGCGATCCCGGCGGGGGTGGCGGTGACGCCGATGACCTCAATGCGGTCGCTGATGTCTTGGCCGAGGGAGGCTTTGTTGATGGTGGCGTCAAAGCGGTCGTCATGGGCGCGCAGGGCATTGAGTATCTGCCAGACCACCCGGTATTTGTCATTGTCGGCCAGGGCCCGTTCCGGGGCGAGGCCTGGGGGCACGCCTACGGGCAGGATCACGTAGCCCATGGTCTTGCCCGCGGCCCGGCGCATGACCCGGCCCACGGACTGCACCACGTCAATCTGGCTCTTGCGCGGGTGCAGGAACAGGATCGCATCCAGGGCGGGCACGTCCACCCCTTCGGACAGACAGCGGACGTTGGTCAGGATGCGGCAGGTGTGCGGGTCCGGGTCGGCCTTCAGCCAGTCCAGCAGGCGCCCGCGCGCCTTCGCATTGAAGGTGCCGTCCACATGCTCGATGCGGCAGCGCAGCGGGGTGTCCTCTTCCTTCAGGTCACGGGACTCAATGTCATCACCCAGAAATTCATTGACCACGGCGGAAAACTCGGTCCTGACCAGCTTGGAGCTTTTGATGTTTCTGCAAAAGGCCAGGGCCCGGCGCATGGGCTGTGGGTCGGCGGCCAGGTCATCGGCCTTCAGGTCGGCCTTGGCCAGGGCCTTGTAACAGCCGACAATTTTGGTGGCGTCATCCAGGACCAGCTCGCTGCCGCTGTCGGCCAGGCGCCTCTGGACGCCGGTGCTGACCAGCCCTTCATCCATGGCCAGCACGATCACCTTGTAATCCGTGAGCAGACCTTCGCCCACCGCCCGGGAGAACCCGCAATAGAACAGGGTTTTGCCGTATTGCTCTTCCCGGTCCATGGAGCACAGGGTCGCTCCCGCATCGTCCGCCTTCGATTTGGCGCTGTCGCCGAAGATGCGCGGCGTCGCCGTCATGTAGAGGCGCTTGCGGCCCCGGATGATGCTGTTGTCGTGCACCTTCACGAAGCCGGATTCGTTGTCTCCGGCCAGGGTGGCACCGGTGGTGCGGTGGGCCTCGTCACAGATAATCAGGTCGCATGCGGGGAGATTGTGCTGCCGCTGGGCGTCGGCCATGACCTGAATGGATTGGTAGGTGGCAAAGATCACGGTCATCCTGTCGGGGGCGGGACGGTTGACCCCTGCGGCCAGTCGGGCCGCGTCGGTGGTGGCGGGAAAGGCCAGATCAAGAATGTCGATTTCGGCCACGCCGATTTCGGCCACGCCGATTTCGGCCACGTCGGTGCTGCCGACCCGGCGCTTGCCCACCTGGGTGTCCGAGCACACCGCAAAGGAGCGGATGGGGGTATCGGTATCCGCTGTCCAGGCGTGCACGGTCTGGGACATGAGGGCCAGGGACGGTACCAGGAACAGGACCAGCCCGCCGACCCCGGCCAGCTCTTCGGCTATCTTGAGGGCGGTCAGGGTCTTGCCGGTGCCGCAGGCCATGATCAGCTTGCCGCGATCAGCCTCCTTGAGCCCGGCCCGTACGGCGTTCAGAGCTTCCTGCTGGTGCTGCCTCAGCTTCTTCCTGTCGGCCAGCACCACATCGCCCTTGGCGGCGAAGGTATCCCAACGGATGGAGCTGTCGCGCAGGGTGTCCAGGCCGATGCGCGTGGTCGGGACGGCCTGCCCCCGGAGCATGGTCTCGGCGTTAGGGCTCCAGGGGCCTTCGGTGCTGTCGATGATGACGCGGCGCCGGAACGGCTCCCGGCCCGATGCGGCCATGAAGCTGTCAATGTCCTGTTTGTAGATGCGGGCGGTCGCGGCATGAAACTTGCACTGGATGGCGGCGTAGCCCTGTTCGCCCTTGAGCCGGGCCACCAGGTCGATACCGGTGTCGCGACCGTCCCACCCCTGCTCGTGCGCCCAGTCCGCATAGGGTTTGACATCCTCATAGATTCCGGCCTGCACCGGGTCATGGGTGAGGTAGGCCGCAGACAGGCGTTCAAACATGGTGCCCATGTCACGCCCGGTGCGCGCGACCCGGCGATAGCTGTCCAGAAGATGCGTAAGAGCGTCGCTGTTCATCGGGGTGCGTCTGTCTTCAGTTTTGGGCCGGGCCCGAATTTCCCCGCATTGTTGCACGGGGATAATGTATTATGAAGAAAAACTCACAAAGTCCCCAAAGCCTTTTATGGATGACGTAGTTGCAGATGGCGGGCGCTGTTTTAATGACGGGGATGCTTTTGTGCAGGGGATATGTGGGCCCACCGTTTCGGCGAAAAGCACGACACCGGTGGAGAACACACGACCGACGAAACGGTGAACGGGGCAACCGCGACAATCGGCAAACGGCCGACGCACAAAGACCCGGTTGTCGACCGATTACGCCGACGACCCGGGTTGAGAATTTTACCGATCTTTTTTCCGCGATTGTTACTCTTTCCTGAACAACGTATCAATCCGGCCTGTTACGTCTGAAAACTCGTTTTTTGTTTCATCTCTGAGTGATTCATAGTTATCCCGGGACACCATATCATCCCGTAATTTTTCAAGTCTGGTTTCCAGTTTGTCGATCCTGCTCATGAACCAGCCGATGAAGGCACTGGCAACAGCCACCGCCAAAGTCAGAACCCCGAGCCATATCTCCGGTGTCCCCATGTTTATCTCCTGACAGACTGACTCGCCAGCACGTCAAGACGCCGGTTAAGGTCCGCAAAGCCTTGCCGAAATTCTTCCCTCAAACCGTAAAAGGCTTCCCGGGCGGTTTGGGGTTCCTGTCCGGACTTTTCCTGTTTGCCATTCCGGACCACCGTTTCCTTCCCGCTTTCCCCTGCGCGTGTTATCCTGGTGCCCATGACTTACTCCTCGGATTCTTACAAACACAAAACCAGCGCACAAGCTGCATATCGGTTTGTGAGTACCTGAATATAGTTACTATTGCACCGGAATTAAACCTGAAACTCACCAAAAAAACGCTAAAACACAATCATTATCAGGATCCGGTCCATAATCCCCTTATCTGATGCACGACCTGAAAAAATGTGACAGGCCCGGAATTTGAATTATCGGGAACAGACAGTCCATGGCCTGTACGTTTATTGCGTGGATGATGACGCGGCGCCTGAACGGGGCTTTGCCCGGTGCGGAACCGGACGAAATACCCCGAAATCAATAACATCGTTCATCACCTCAAGGGGATCGCCCAAATCGCTAATCCGCTTAAATCGTTCCGGGTCGAACGGGCCATGTTGTCTCATACAAAACAGGAATCACACTTCACACTAAAAATCCAGGGGTTATATCGGAAGTGTCCAGCCGTGTCGGCCCCGTTCCTGAATCCCGGGAAAGAAAAAGGTTCCCCGGGGATATTTTGAAATCAGTCTGCAGGGTGGCGGCCTAGAATTCGTAGCGGGCTCCCAGCTGGATGCGCCACGTAGAGCTTGAGAACGAAATGTTATTTCTATCATCCGGGTTAAAACCGGTGATGATATAACGTCCCTGATCGTCTACATCGCCGTCAGCGACATCAACAAGTCCCTGGAATCCGCCGCGCGAGCGAAGGATATTGGCATTGCTGTCGATAAAATTCAGGAAGTTGTCAAAATCCATGAACAGTTCAATACGATCATTCACAAACTTCGTGGCACGACCCAGGAAAGGCAGTTCCTGACTTATGCGAAGATCAAGATCATAATGCCAGTCGTTACGGCATGTATTGCGGGCAATAGAACTGCCCGGGGTATACGAACAGCCCGAGGCCGCGACATAATCCATTACCGACTGAACCGCCATGACGTCGGACATCGGTGACAGATTTGGATCATCCATACCGCCTGGCACATAAAGCAGAGCGTTATCGTCACCGGAGGAACCATCACTAAATACGCCGCCACCATCAAAGGTCAGGCTGTACGGGCGACCTTCGCGGGCCCGGAAGAAAATTCCCAGTGACGTGGCGAAGTCCTCAAGAAACTCTTCTTCGAAGTAAACTGAAGATGTGAAGTTGTGTCGTGTTTCAAAATTTGATGTGGAAACGGCCGGGTTTTGACGATCAAAAGCCGCAGAACCATCATAGGATGATGTGGCCGTCGTAGAGTCTGTGTTATGGAAATTTCCGGAGTCGGTGAAGGCATAACCGAAGCGAACCGACGTGCTGCCGCCCGGCGTGAAAATACCGTCAAAGCGTTTGGCAAGACTGATTGAAGCTACATGGCTTTCATAAGCCGGGCCGTTAGTGAGCTGAATTTCATCATCACGCTGTGTTCTGAAGCACTCCGGACTGACACCCGTGTAAACGGGCGGTGTCCCGCCGGTACCTTGCAGAACCGCATCACATCCATCAACAGAAGGATCAATGGCTGCATAAACCGGACGGCCGTCAACGGTAGATCCAACACCCAATGCGGTTGTTTGCGAAAGGTCAACAAAGTTAAGCGGGTTCTGGAAACGTGAATAAATGTAATCAAGGTTCAGTTTCCAGTTACCGAAAAAACCGTTGCGGGAACCGATTGTACTTGAAAAGCCAAGGTTGGCACGCAGTACTGTCGGCACCTTGAAATCGGGGTCAGTTGACTGTGTATCTGCAAGACCTGCCCCTGCCCGCACGGAACCGGCGGCCGCCGCACAGGCGGGGATACCTGTAAACGTGCCGCCTGTGACAACGTCAATTTGCCCCGTTTCAGAATCTATTGTCAGATCAGCCGCATCACAATCAAATGTATCGCCTGTAGCTGTCGAGAAACCATTGTTCAGGAATGCATTTGAGAAATACACAACCGGGTCACCTCCCGAAAAGATACCCAGACCACCGGTCAGGGTTGAATTGGAAAAATATCCATCACTCCCCAGGTCGTAGGTGGCCGAGAAACGCGGTAACAGCACCGGGTCCAGGTCACTGAATGACACAGCATTCGAGAAGCCGTAGCGACCGACAAATTCCGGGTTTTCGCGTGGCGCATCACCTTCGTGGAATTGTGCGCGAAGACCGGCATTAAGTGTCAACCGGTCTGTCGCCTGCCACTCATCCTGTGCATAGACAGAGTAAATACGACGATTGAACAGCACCGCAGCTTCAGTAATGTCGCCGCCCGGTGTCACATTAATCGTTGCACCGCCCAGTGAACCGTCAGCCAGGTCATCACCGCTACCGAACACTGAAGAGAAAGAGCCGTCGGCAACCAGACCCTGCTCGAAATCATCAAGGTTACGAAAAAAGACTGTTCCCGTCCCATTGATGACAAACAGGTTAAATACTTCCAGATCATTCAGTTCAGCACCAAATTTGAGGAAGTGGTTGCCGCCTGCATCATAATTGACCTGAAAACGGGCCTGATCGATTCTTGTATCCAGTTGATTGGCCGAACGGAAAATGCCCGGGCCTGTGCTCAAAAGGCCGTTGTCATCATCATCGTTACCAATCACGCCGTCCGGACCCGGCTGCGACACACCAACCGAAAGACGAACTGTCGGGTCATCAGACTGGGCTTCGCCGAAGCCGACAGGATCCTGAACGTCGCCGACTTCGGCCCGGCTCACACGAATTTCGGTCGAAAGTCTATCGGTCCAGTCGGAGTAAAAACGAACCGAAAAGTAGTCTGAAATTGTGCCTTCGTCCTGGAAAGAGCTCAACCCCCCGAATTCTCCGTCTTCAAAGTCAGATTCGATGTTGGTTTCCTCAAGACGTTGATAGGTGGCTTCGAGGCGGTGGCTGTCCGTGATGCGTGCATCAAGACGTCCGAAATACCTGACCGCACTCTCGGCAAGCTGTGTCGGTATACCACCGACATCCTGTCCGTAAACGGACCGGGCAATCTGCGCAAACCGGTCAAACCGGGACCGGTCGACATAATCCAGTTCATTACCGAAACCGGCACCCAGCGGCCCGAAATTGTTACCGTCGCCCAGGTCCGTTTCTTCATAACCGCCCGAGAAGAA
Source organism: Hyphomonadaceae bacterium (assembly GCA_014324115.1). Classification (GTDB taxonomy): domain Bacteria; phylum Pseudomonadota; class Alphaproteobacteria; order Caulobacterales; family Maricaulaceae; genus JACOMS01. The sequence continues at coordinate 3,029 of JACOMS010000075.1, read as the reverse complement.
AAGGCGGTCCCTGATGATTGGACCGGAAAGCATAACCCCCCATCTCTGCTCCCTGCCGGCATTTTTTGGAACACCGCCTACCTCATCCGCCTGCAGACTTTCGTCAAAATACGTATAGAAAGCCGAGCCGTGGAATTCATTTTGTCCGCCCCTGGTAACCACATTCACGAGACATCCCGTGAATTCCGAATACTCGACATCAAAAGGTGCAAACTCGACAGATGTCTGCTCAATGACATCAAATGGTAACGGGAGCGCGTTTCGGGCTGCAAACGGTGTCCCGTTCAAACCGAAAACGTCTGCCTGAACAATACCATCCACAGTAAATGTGTTTGAGCGATCATTGCCACCCAGACACGAAACACGGTCAACTTCATTGTTCCGCTCCAGATTGACACGCGGATCAAGCCTGATAATGTCACGAACATCCCGTGTGATGGATGGGAAGGCTTTGAGTTCCGCGGTTCCGAATGCCGTACCTGGACCGATGGCCAGTTGTGTAACCTGGGCCCGGGTGCCGGTCACAATAACAACATCGTCCGCTACACCCGCAGCTGTCGGTTCAAGGCGGAATGTGAATTGTGTGTTACCGGAGATATTTACAAAGACATTTTCGACACTCTGACCTTTATGACCCGGCGCAATCACCGTCACCGTGTACGGACCTCCGGGAGGCAGGTATCCGACGCGAAAAGACCCGTCAGAACCGACAATCAGTTCACGGGATGCGTTTGTGCGTGTGTCTGTAATTGTAGCCGTCGCGTTGGGCAACAAGGTCCCGTTTGTGTCGGTTACCGACCCTTCGATACCGGATGTGATCGACTGTGCCGTAGCCGGTGTGGAAACTGCGGCCAGGACAGCCGCAGTCCCGGTTGCGAATATGCCGGAAAGAAGTGATGTGCGGAATGCAGATTTCACAGCGCGTGCCCTTCAATTTGAAACTGGCGGGCACTTAGAAAATTTATATGACAGATTTATGAAGATTTTTCCAGGAGTTTCATGACCCTGTTCAATCCGCCCTGCTGCGATACCGGCGTCCGGTTTGCGTTTGGCTTTTACGGGGAAGCAATTCATGGGGCGTGGCACGGGTATTGCCCCCGACACTGAGCGAACCCTGATTATGTGTCACCCCAACGCACTCCGGGTAGCAGTCACCGAATCACCTTACATTTATTACGGCTAACCGTTGTTCCTTCCGCAAGGCTGACATTTTCAGTTATCGTAATGTCTACAAATTCAAATCCGCCAATGGGAGGGTGATTTTGGAAGGACTAAGGGTTACGCAGGCGGCGCCTGTGAGGGCACAACCGACGGCCCATGTCAAGACTGTTGCAAATTCAAATGTATGTAATCAACGGGGCCCGGCCTGTGGCCGGATCATCCCTGTTGCCTGTAACAAACATCTTCCCCGTCAATATCATAACCGGCATCCTCGGTGCCCGCCGGGCACACCGGCTCCGGCAGCAGGTCCCGCGTCCAGCCCGCCGCCCAGTTGTCCGCGTTTGTTTCTTCTTCCGGATTGAAAGCCCCGATATAATTGATGAAAGCTGCCACTACGCCCCGTTCCAAAGCCCCCGCAATGAAGCCGTCAAGGGTATTGGAGGCGACAACATTGTTGCCGCCCGGGGTCTCAACAGCGGCCCGGCCCATGGCCGGATCATCACCGTTGTCCGTGTCTGTCGTCACCAGGTCCGGGCAGTCAAACAATACAGAATTAAATAACGGATCAGATCCGGGCAGATAGCCCGGTCTGCCGTCACCGGCAGTCTGTTCATAATCAAGGCAGGTATTCCCATGGACTATAACACCGTTATAGAACCACGGGTTCGCGCCCCTGTTGACGCGAATACCGCTGCCCTGGGTGCTGTCTGCGGCCAGCAGGGTGAAGTTGTATAACTGGAGATAAGACTCATCACTGACCTCAATACCGTTATCACCGTTATCTGAACTGTCACCGCCGCCCTGTACACCGACCATGTATTCAACAACGCCCACATAGCCTTCGTCCACGCCCAGCTGCCCGGCGGCATTCCCTGTGAGGACCAGGTAATTGGCGGAGGCTCTGCCGCCCCGGAACCTTATGCCATCGCCGGAACTGTTATGAACCTGAACGTAATTGACTGTCGTACCGCTACCGACACCGCCAAAGGTCAGACCGGCGCCCAAATCCGCACCGGCATGACGCACGGTTACATACTCAAGGGTACCG
>JACOMS010000075.1:0-788 GCA_014324115.1 Hyphomonadaceae bacterium | reverse complement strand
GGTTGATCGGGGCATCACCGAGAACAACGACACCGCCCCATTCACCGGTGGCACTCTCACGCTCACCGGCACCGGCAATATCGTTTTTGCTCGTAAACACGATGGGACGGTCCGGCGTCCCCGCAGCTTCAAGCCGGTGACAGCGGTTGACAACCAGAACGTCAGCGCCCGAATTACCTACAATCATGACACCGGGTTCAATGGTCAGCACAACCGGGGTCACATCGTCCGGGCAAGGGCCGGGGCCGGGCTGACCTACGTCAAGACGCCCGCTCAATTCATAGGCAACATCTTCCACAAAAGGAATCGTTGCCGATTGGGTCAGCACGCCCCCGAACCCTGAAAGGTTGCCGAGGGGCCCGGTGCACAGTGTTGTGTCGCCCAGGGGAGAGTTGGAGCTTTCTGTGAAGCCGTCGGGGCAGGATGCCGCAGGCGCCGCGCTGTTCGAACCACCGATGGAAATTGTGAGTGTGGCGGTGCCTTCATTCCCGGCCGCGTCAGAAGCCGTGGCGGTACACGTGGCCGTGCCCGCACTGACAGTAGAAGGCGCGGTGTAGGTGTTGTTCGCAAAGGAACCCGCATTACATGTCACCGTGGGGCCGGTCGTAACAGCCACATTATCCGTCGCAGTGAGGGTTGATGACCCCGTACCGCCGGAGACCACGGTCAGGGTCGCCGGAGTGAAGGACAGTTGAGGCGGCTCCCTGTCTCCGGTAACGGAAACCGTGAATACGGCTGTGCTTGTATTCCCGGCGGCGTCAGCTGCCGACGCCGAGCACCCATCACTA
>JACOMS010000074.1 GCA_014324115.1 Hyphomonadaceae bacterium | reverse complement strand
AAACGAGCGCCACAAAGGGCGTGCAACCAGTCCCCTGACTGAAATTACTCAAACATCAACGATACTAACTCAAAATCAATCGTTGATGGAGGTGTCCAGATTATCTCGGATAGTCTCATTTTCCTATACCGAGACCTTCGGAGGCGAACAGGAGCATGTCTTTGATGTCAAAGATATCACAGATGAAGTCATCGCACCCAAGGACATCGGTACAAGTTATCTTCTCGCCGGCGTCCACGATGACGCCCTGCAAAATATCACCCATGTGGTGCGTGGGCAGGACATTGCCGGATTAACATCCGCGCAGGTCCTGCTGCAGAAACTTTTGGGCTATCCAACACCGTTTTATCACCATCACGATGTGATCAAAAATTCCGACGGCAGGAAGTTGTCCAAGCGCAACCAGGACACAGCCATTCATGCGCTGCGGGCACAGGGCTTGTCGCCGGAAGAGGCTCTGACTATGGCTGTTCCATGATCCCGCCACCCGATTTTGTCTTCGATATCTGGTATTTCGCCGGGCTGTCATCAGATATCCGCGCCGGACAGCTCATTCGCCATGAGATTGCGGGCGAACCGATTATGCTGGGGCGGCACCGGGACGGGACAATGTTTGCGCTCCGCGATATTTGTCCACACCGCGCGGCACCTTTGTCAGCAGGCCGAATCAAGGCCGATACCGTCGAATGCCCCTATCATGGGTGGCGATTTGCCACAGATGATGGTCGCTGCGTGGAGATACCGGCCCTATGCTCTGATCAGGACGTGGATACTGAAAAAATCCGTGTCAGGCATTTCCCGGTTCAGGAAAACGGGCAACTCATCTGGGTTTATATCTCAAGCGACAAACGGTTTTCGGGTACACCACCCATTGCTCCGCCTGAGTTTGTGCTCGCCAACCGCAAACCGATTGTGGATGATCGGCTTGTCCTTAATTGCCATGTAGACCATGCCGTCGTCGGCCTGATGGACCCGGCGCATGGGCCCTACGTGCACCGGCAGTGGTGGTGGCGATCGGAAAAGTCCATACACGAAAAAGCCAAAGCGTTTGAGCCGCGCGAGCGAGGCTTTGCCATGGCCAGACATTCGCCGTCGCCCAACTCCTTCGCCTACAATCTGCTGGGCGGAAAACCCATAACGGAGATTACATTTCAACTCCCCGGAGTCCGCACAGAAAATATTGAAGTCGACGACAAAGCACTCTTATCGCTTACAAGCGCCACTCCCATCAATGAAAACCGGACACAAATCCGGCAGATATTCTTTACCGACATGATGCTGTTAAGACTCCTCTCACCTATCCTGCGAATGGGTGCGAAGCGTTTCTTGCGCCAAGACGCCAATATGGTCGATCTGCAACAAATGGGATTGAGGCATGATCCCGGCCTGATGCTCATCGACGACGCAGACACACAGGCAAAATGGTATTATGCCTTGAAACAGGAGTGGGCGCGGGCGCAAGGTGAGGGGCGCACCTTCCAAAATCCGGTGTCGGCCCGCACATTAAGCTGGCGCAGTTAGTTGAGCGAGTATACCGGCAATTCTTATAACAGGTACCATGCACGGGATCAGTGCGAAAACGGTCAGGCCGTATCAGGCTGATGGCTGGGATGTTATCCCGGTGGTCCGTATTTAACGGGCTTGAAATTCATCACTGATTCATGAAAGAGACCTGAAAAAGGAAAGGCACGCTCACGTGGCCAAGCTCTACTTTCATTTCGGCGCCATGAACGCCGGCAAGTCGATGCTCCTTCTGCGATCCGCCTATAACTATGCCGAACGCAATATGCGCGCGGTTGTATTCAAGCCCGATATCGATACAAGAAACGGCCATAATGACGTTGTCAGTTCGCGCATCGGGCTGTCAGCCCAGGCGAAGAGTTTTTGCCGAAAAATCGACATTGCCGATTGGGTCGTGAAACAGCATAAGGCTGCAAAGATCGACTGTATATTTTTTGATGAAGCACAGTTTTTGACGCAGACCCAAGTCTGGCAACTTGCTTCCATTGTGGATGATCTCGACATTCCTGTCATGTGTTACGGTCTTCGGACAGATTTCAAGGGCGATCTGTTTGAGGGCAGTGCCGCACTTCTAGCCATTGCCGACAGTGTCATGGAAATCAAAACACTGTGCTGGTGCGCGCACAAGGCAACAATGACAGTCCGCGTGGATGAGGATGGCGAAGTCGTCAAGGACGGCACACAAATCAAAATCGGCGATAATGATCGCTATGTCAGCCTCTGTCGCCGCCACTGGAAGGCACAAATGCCCGAGGCACCGTGCTGAATACATGCCCTGGAGCTACGCGACGCTTTGCCCCCTCACTTTTGACTCGCATCCAACCCGTATCTTTGGCACAATTTGGGAAACGATGAGGATTAATCATGTTGCCCATTCTCTATGCCCTACTTGTTTTATCTTTCGCCGCTGTCCTCATAACGCTTGTCATGGGGGGGCGGGCCTTGACGCGACCCGGTGATACTAACCGTTATCTATCCAATAAATGGATGTGGCGGCGGATTTACGCCCAAGGCGCCGCGCTGGTGCTTTTGCTCATTACCCTGATGGTCAAAAAGAACGGTGGTTAAGCTCAATAAAATTTATACGCGAACGGGCGACTCCGGAATGACAGGGCTGGTGGGCGGCGTGCGTCTGTCCAAGGCTGACGTGCGTGTAACAGCTTACGGGGATGTGGATGAAACCAATTCGGTGATCGGGCTTGTGCGCGTGCATCTGGAAAACCGGCGCCTGGATGATATGCTGGCCCGTATCCAGAATGATCTTTTTGATCTGGGCGCCGATCTGGCGACACCTTTACCTGCCGAAGGCGAGGAGGACGTTGAGTGGGTGTTACGCATGTCGACGGCCCAACCCGCACGCCTTGAACAGGAACTTGATGAACTCAATACCGATCTCGAACCGCTTACAAGTTTCGTTCTACCCGGCGGGCACCCGCCCGCCGCTTACCTGCATCAGGCGCGAACTGTGTGTCGCCGTGCGGAGCGGCATTGTGTAGCCCTGATGAATGCGACACAAATCAATGTCCACGCGCTGACATACCTCAATCGCCTGTCAGACTTTTTATTTGTCGCGGCCCGCTGGTGCAATGATCAGGGCGGGGCCGATGTGCTCTGGGTGCCGGGGGCTAACAGATAACTGTCCCCACCCACATCTTTTCAGCTTCAGCGGCCCAAACACGGCCCGGATGTTTGCCAGACAGCATTCAGACCTCGGGGGCCAGCCTGCTGGAAACACGGACACCCCGGAACCTGCCCTTCCCCGATTCAACATACAGTATTTTGCATGATGCCGTACGGGGTTTGACTTGAATTTCCAATTCGCTTGATGCATATATCTGCGGTGGGAAGAATCCCGGCGTAATCGGAGCCGAGCATGAAAGTCCTTGTCCCCGTCCAATGCGTGCTTGACAACAATGTCAAGGCTAGGTGTCCCATCCCGACACACGTATCGGGACCGGGCTGCAACATGGTTTATCCTGACCCGGTGCAAATGACAGGCTGGGGATTGATCTGCCCCCCTTGCATCGGGGATGCGCCCTGTGTGCGGGCAGGCGATGAGCAACGACACCCGGTGCAGGCGGCGAACTGATGGAACAGTTTGGGGCTGACAGATGAAAAATCCTTTTTTCGCTCCGGGGGTTCTGCTTTTCCTTGTCCTGGGGGGTTGTTTTGGCCCGTATCACGTTCCTCTGCTCGAACCGATGTTCCCTCCCTCAACACCGCGACAGGTCGTTGAGCAGGCCCTTGCCGCCCATGGCGGTGCGCTGTTTCTTGATCCGCGCACGTTGCAACTGGAGGGCAGTGCGGTCTTTTTTGATGCTGCGACCGGGGAGGTCCGCTCAAGGGCCGACGATTATCGCATGTGGCGCGAATTTGAACGCGGGCGCACCGTCGCCCATGGCGCGGATGGCAAGGTGCGTATTATCGCCAGGCAGGGCGAGCAGCTGCTTTTCGAGGTGGGGTATGACGGTAAGACAACATGGACCCAAAACGGTATTATGCCCAAGGTTCAGGCGGACGCCTATTGGGCAAACAATTTTGGCTTCGGGATAATCCGTTCGGCGCTGGATGCCGGATTTTTGTTGAGTTTTGTTCCGCCGCGCATGATTGATTGTCACGCGGTTTCGCTGGTTCGGATATCCGATCCCGGCGGGCAGGAGACAATCTTCGGTTTCGACGTCGAAAGCGGATTCATCCGCTATATGGCGTTTGACAGCGAACGCGGGTTTCACGAGCGTATCTACGATGACTTCGTTCGCTTGCCCGATAGCGGCTGGGTCCAGGCGCGTTCGGTCTCACTGTTGTATGATGGTGTCATCAGTAACACGGTGTCGTGGGAAACGATCAAAATCGGTCAGCCCATCGAACCCACAATATTCACGCCCCCGCAAGAGCAGGAATGAGGCCGCTATGTGCATTCTACTGTCGCGCCGGAGAACATTCAGGGCTTTCGCGCCCGCAGCCCTGCTATGTCGCAACCCACGTGCGGTTTTGTATAATTGCCGCACGGGGTTTGACTTGAGTTTCCAATTCACTTGACGCATATACTTGCGGCGGGAAAAATCCCGACACAATCGGAGCCGAATATGAAAGTCCTTGTCCCCGTCAAGCGCGTGCTTGACTACAATGTCAAAGCCAGGGTCAAGTCAGACCAATCCGGCGTTGACCTCTCCAACGTCAAAATGTCCATGAATCCGTTTGACGAAATTTCCGTCGAGGAAGCTGTGCGCATGCAGGAATCTGGAACGGCGTCCGAGACCATTGTTGTCTCTATAGGTCCGGCCAGGGCCCGGGAAACTATCCGCACAGCGCTGGCCATGGGTATGGACAGGGGCATTCACGTCCAGACCGATGAAGATCTGGAACCGCTCGCTGTAGCCAAAATCCTTAAGGCCATCGTCGACGCCGAAGGCCCCGAAATCGTTATCCTCGGCAAGCAGGCTATTGATAATGATTACGGTGCAACAGGCCCTATGCTGGCCGCACTCCTGGATTGGCCGCAAGGGACATTTGCCAACACCATCGAAAAAAACGGCGCTTCGCTGTCTGTCAAGCGCGAAGTGGACGGCGGCCTGCAAACCGTCAAGCTGGAGCTCCCGGCCGTCGTCACAACCGATCTTCGCCTGAACGAGCCGCGCTACGCCTCGCTTCCCAACATCATGAGAGCCAAGAAAAAGCCGATTGATGCCAAAACACCGGGTGATTACGGCGTTGACACTGCCCCGCGATTGAAAGTGCTAAAGGTCACCGAACCACCTGCGCGTAAGGCAGGTATCAAGGTCGAGAATGTGGCCATGCTGGTCGACAAACTCAAAAACGAAGCAGGAGTAATTTAATGGCTATTCTTATTATTGCCGAGCACGATAACACAGTCCTCAAGGACGCGACACATAAAACCGTCACAGCCGCCAAAGCCATGGGCGGGGATATCGACGTGCTGGTTGCGGGCAAGGACGTAGAAGGCGTCAGCGCAGAAGCCGCCAAAATCGAAGGTGTACGCAAAGTTGTCGCCTGTGATCATATTTCCCTGAAGCGTCAGCTGGCCGAAAGCATGGAGAGCGTCGTCGTCGACTTGATGGACAGATATGATGCTGTGCTCGCCCCTGATACAACGACACATACAAACTATATGCCGCGTGTGGCCGCCAGGCTGGATGTCCAACAGATCAGTTCGGTCACGGGTGTTGAGAACGCGGACACATTTGTTCGACCGATCTATGCCGGTAATGCCATGGCCCATGTGCAGTCATCTGATCCGAAGAAGGTCGTGACAGTTCGCACAACTGCATTTGATACAACAGGTGAGGGCGGTGATGCAGATGTTGAGGCGATCTCTGACCCGTCCGGGCCATTCAAGGCCGAGTTTGTTTCCGAAGAGCTGACCGAATCCGACCGTCCTGAACTTACAGACGCAAACATTGTCATTTCCGGTGGCCGCGGTATCGGTTCATCCGAGAATTTCGCGATTATCGAAGCCTTGGCCGACAAGCTCGGAGCTGCGGTTGGGGCCTCCCGCGCCGCGGTGGATGCAGGTTATGTGCCCAATGACTACCAGGTCGGACAGACGGGTAAATCTGTCGCGCCGGACCTTTACATCGCCATCGGTATTTCCGGTGCCATCCAGCACCTGGCCGGAATGAAGGACTCCAGGGTCATCGTCGCCATTAACAAAGACGAAGACGCACCTATTTTTCAGATTGCCGATTACGGACTTGTCGCCGATTTGTTTAAAGCCGTACCGGAATTCACAGAGGCAGTATAAAAATTCACCATGCTTTGTCCTGAATGTGAAGAGGGATAATCGTTCCATTCCGGATGATGGCATAGACCCTCGCCGGTCGGGCCTTTTTATGGCACGATCTGCCATGAGCAGTGTTTGCTGCAGGAGACAGGCACGCTAATCAAGCCTCATAGCCAGGTGATGACCATACTGAAGGTGCGGGCAGCCATTCAGGCAAGTGATGAGCCCGCCCGGAATCGCGGATGAATCGGGGGGCGGCACTTGAGAATATGAGGAGAATCCCGACCTGACAGGCGAGGTTACTGTATTTTCCAAACTGACACACCCACTGTTTTCCCTCGCTTTTGTGAGCAGACGTTCTTATACTCGACGGGTTGGGAAGCACTGATTCGGCGCGTAATTGTTTATGTCTGACACCATCGACGAAACTCCTGAAACCCCGCCGGATTCTGCGGGCGCGTACGGTGCAGACTCAATCAAGGTGCTCAAAGGCCTGGATGCGGTTCGCAAACGCCCGGGTATGTATATCGGCGATACCGATGACGGGTCCGGCCTGCATCACATGGTCTATGAGGTCGTGGATAATTCCATTGATGAAAGTCTGGCCGGACATGCGGAAAAAGTCGAAGTCACGCTCCATGCAGACAGTTCTTTGTCCGTGCGCGATAACGGGCGTGGCATACCCGTGGCCATTCACGGGGAAGAGGGGGTGTCTGCTGCCGAAGTAATCATGACGCGGCTTCATGCCGGGGGAAAGTTTGACCAGAACTCTTACAAGGTTTCGGGCGGGTTGCACGGTGTCGGCGTATCCGTCGTCAATGCGTTGTCCACGTCATTGCACTTGACAATTTGGCGGGACGGTAAATGTCACCGGATGGAATTTTCCCATGGTGAAGCGTTGGCCCCGCTTGAAGTGGTCGGCGATGCACCCAATGAAACCCGCCGTGATGGTACACAAAAAATCCTGACCGGCACGGAAGTCCGGTTCCTGCCATCCGAAGAGATGTTTTCCATGGTTGAGTTTGACCGCCTGACCCTGGAGCGCCGCTTGCGTGAGTTGGCCTTTCTTAATTCGGGGGTGCGTATTATCCTGACCGATGAACGGCCCGAAGAACATGTGAGGGTTGAGCTCCATTATGAAGGCGGCATAGTGGCCTTTGTCGAACATCTGGACGCCCAGAAACAGGCACTTGTTCCGCACCCGATTTCCGTGGCCAGGGAAATTGGTGACATTACCGTCGAAGCCGCCCTGTGGTGGAACGACGGCTATTATGAAAATGTCCGGTGTTTTACCAATAATATTCCGCAACGTGACGGCGGCACACATCTGGCCGGATTCCGCGGCGCATTAACCCGAACCGTCAATAAATACGCCAACGAGTCCGGCGTTGCGAAAAAAGAAAAGGTGACGATCTCCGGCGACGATTCCCGCGAAGGACTGACCTGTGTACTCTCCGTGAAAGTACCCGACCCGAAATTCTCCAGCCAGACCAAAGACAAGCTGGTGAGTTCCGAAGTCCGCCCCGTCGTTGAGTCCGCCATGAACGAAGCGCTGACCGACTGGTTCGAGGAAAACCCGGCGGATGCCAAGAACGTCATCCGGAAAATTGTCGAAGCGGCCCTCGCCCGTGAAGCGGCACGCAAGGCCCGCGATTTGACCCGGCGCAAGTCAGCGCTTGATGTCGCTTCGCTCCCCGGCAAACTGGCCGATTGTCAGGAAAAAGACCCGGCACTATCCGAAATTTTTATTGTCGAGGGTGACTCGGCGGGCGGCTCGGCCAAACAGGCCCGTGATCGCCATAATCAGGCCATTCTGCCGCTCAAGGGCAAGATCCTCAATGTAGAGCGTGCGCGTTTCGACCGCATGCTGGGCAGCCAGGAAATCGGCACGATAATCACAGCGCTCGGCGCCGGTATCGGGCGGGATGATTTCGATATTGGCAAGTTGCGTTATCACAAGGTCGTGATCATGACAGATGCCGACGTGGACGGCGCCCATATCCGCACTCTGCTCCTGACCTTTTTTTTCCGGCAAATGCCAGAGCTGATTGAGGGCGGATATCTCTATATTGCGCAACCGCCCCTCTATAAAGTCAAGCGGGGAAAGTCGGCACAATATCTGAAAGATCGGGCCGAACTGGATGAATATCTCATCGGTGCAGGCACGCAGGGTGCCTCCCTGAAGCTGGCGAGCGGTGAGGTGATTACAGGCGAAGACCTGAAACGTCTGGCCCGTGAGGCACTCTCCGTGCAGATGCTGTTAGGCCGGATGAAACATCAAACCTCAGATCAGATTCTAACGCAGATCGCAATTTCCGGTGCTCTGGGCCCGGGCATGGGTCAGGTCGAGATTGACCGGGTCGCCGGGCGTCTTGACCGCATCGCAGATGAAGGCGAAGAAGGCTGGACCGGCTGTTTCGATAATGACGGCGCGCTAGTATTTGAGCGCGACGTTCGGGGTGTGACGGAGCGCGTCGTCCTCCGTCCGGCCTTCCGCAACAGTGCCGATGCCCGACGTCTCCATAAAATATCGGAAAGCCTGGTGGACACTTATGTCGGCGTTGCGCAATTCCGGCGTGACGAACAGGACACCGTAGATATTTACGGCCCCGCACAGTTGCTTGAGGTCATCTTCGAAGGTGGCCGCAAGGGGTTCAAAATCCAGAGATACAAGGGCCTCGGTGAAATGAATCCCGACCAGCTCTGGGAAACCACGCTGGATTCGAATGCCCGTTCACTTTTGCAGGTCAAGGTCGAGGCGGCTGACGCTTCAGATGCGCTGTTTGCAAAACTTATGGGCGATGTGGTGGAACCGCGGCGGGAGTTTATTATTTCGAATGCTCTGGAGGCTGAGGTAGACACTTAGATGTGCCCACGGACCGCAAGATATGTTAATCGCAGCGGATGCTTGAGGTCATTATTGGGGGCAGAAGGGTTTTTTACAGGCTTGCACTTCAATCCGTGGCTCCGCATATGGCGGTTTGAAAATTCTCCGTCGTCTTTACCGCAAGGAATATACGCCATGGCGCGTCCGTTTTGCTATCATATGCAAGGTCTGACCAAGAAGTTTGGTAACAAGACCATTCTCAATGACATTCATCTGTCTTTCTACCCGGACGCCAAGATCGGCCTGGTCGGGGTAAACGGTGCGGGTAAGTCAACGCTGATGAAAATCATGGCTGGTCTGGATACGGACGTCACCGGGGAACACTGGGCCGATAAAGGCGTCAAAGTGGGTTACCTGCCACAGGAACCCGGGCTCGATCCGGAAAAAACCGTCTGGGAAAATGTGATTGAAGGCTGCGAGGACAAACGGATTTTTGATGCCTATAATGTAGTCGCTGCGCGCATGGCCGAAGAATATTCCGACGAGATCATGGAAGAAATGACCGCTTTGCAAGAGCAGGTTGATGCCCGCGATGCTTGGGATATTGATTCCAAAATAGAAATGGCAATGCAGGCCCTGCGCTGTCCGGAAAAAGCTGCTTTGATCCATAATCTTTCCGGAGGTGAAACGCGACGAACAGCCCTGTGCCAGCTTCTTTTATCCAGGCCAGATCTGCTCCTGCTTGATGAACCGACCAACCATCTGGACGCGGAAACCGTTGCCTGGCTGGAGAACTATCTCGTCAATTACAAGGGAGCGATCATACTCATTACTCACGACCGTTACTTCCTTGATAATATTACGGGCTGGACACTGGAACTTGATCGGGGGCGCGGCATTCCTCATGAAGGCAATTACTCATCATGGTTGGCGGCCAAGGAAAAACGCATGGTGCAGGCAGGACGCGAGGCAGATTCCAAGACCAAGGCGTTGCAGCGTGAGCTGGAGTGGATCAACCAGAACCCGAAAGCCCGTCAGTCCAAATCCAAGGCGCGCATTAAGGCCTATGACAAGCTTCTGGAGGAGGCAGAGGCGGAACAGGTCAGTCATGCCGACATCCGCATTCCCACGGGCGAGCGCCTTGGCGGTATGGTGATTGAGGCCGATGGTATTTGCAAGGGTTTCAGTGATCGGCTTCTGATCAGGAAGCTCTCATTCCGCCTGCCGCCCGGCGGCATCGTCGGCGTGATCGGCCCGAACGGGGCAGGTAAAACAACCTTATTCAAGATGATCACGGGGTCCGAAGCGCCTGATAAAGGCACGTTCAAGGTCGGCGAAACGGTTCAGTTCGGCTATGTGGACCAGATGCGTGACAATCTTGACCCGTCCAAAAATGTCTGGGAGGCCATCTCCGACGGGCTGGACGTCATCACCATGGGCAAGCGTCAGGTGCCAAGCCGCGCCTATGTCAGTGCCTTCAATTTCAAGGGAACAGATCAGCAAAAAAATATCGGGCAACTGTCGGGCGGTGAGCGTAACCGGGTAAACCTCGCCAAAACGCTGTCCAAACCCTGCAATGTGCTCTTGCTCGATGAGCCGACCAATGACCTTGACCGGGAAACATTGGCATCGCTGGAAGTCGCACTGGAAAAATTTCCGGGCTGCGCCGTGGTCATTTCTCACGACCGTTTCTTCCTTGACCGTCTGGCCACACACATTCTTGCGTTTGAGGGTGACAGCCATGTAGAATGGTTCGAAGGGAATTTTGCCGATTATATTGAAGGCAAAAAAGTGCGCTTGGGCGAGGATGCAGACATTCCGAAGAAGCTGAAATTTGTGAAATTTGAGAGATAATTTCGACGAGGCTTATACACCGGACTGAGACGTCGTTGCATGTCCCCTCGCTGTTCGTTTTCGCAATGTAGATAAACACATCAGGCTGATTGATATTTCTGAACGAATATGGACATTTCCAGAAACTCCTGGATTTTTGGCGTGAAGTATGATTCCTGTTTTGTATGACGCAACATGGCCCATTCGACTTGGACGAACGACTTAAGCGGGTTAGCGATTTGGGAGACCCCCTTGAGGTGATGAATGATATC
>JACOMS010000073.1:988-15940 GCA_014324115.1 Hyphomonadaceae bacterium | reverse complement strand
CGTCTGATTCGGAATTTACATTCGTCTGATTCGGAATGAAAGTCCGTCCAATCAGGAATTCTAACGTGATCCATTCACGCGGTCAGCAACATTCGAGCTTGCAGTCTTATGATGGAAGTCGCCCCTCTCACCATCGGCGCCCCATTCGCTGAAAGAGCTGGACACATCCATCAACGATTGATTTTGAGTGATTTCAGTCCGGCGCTTGGTTGCGCGCCCTGTGTGGCGCCCGTTTTGGGGCGTTCTGGAAGCACTTTGGGCTGATAAGCCGGATTTCAGGCACACTTCACCCGCTGTGTTTCGCGGTAAATCAGGCGTCGCATACTGCAGGCCATGTTGGTCATAGCGATTGTGATTGTGGCACGGGCCAGGCCAATGGTCCTGATCTTCTTAGCCCATGCGGTGTTTCTGATGGGCGGCGAAGGGATGTTCGACAGAGGCCCTGACTTTTGATCTTGTGCCATTGGCGCGCTTGATATGGGTCGGCACGGGCTGCCCCTTTGGTTTTTTGCAACCGCTTTCATGGATAATCTGTGGACGGTGTAAGTTTTCAGGTTCCTTTCGGAGATTAACCCGCCTGCATCAGCCCGACGCCGTAATCCTGTTCAAAGAGATAGAGCAGTACGCGTGCCGCTTTGCCTCGCGCCGATTTCAGCTGGGGGTCTTTTTCAACCAGCAGCCGTGCATCCCGATGGGCGGTTTCGAGCAGGGATTTATGCCAGTCCATATCGGCAAATGAGAATTTCGGCAGGCCGCTCTGCCGCGAACCCAGCAGGTCGCCGGATCCGCGCAACTCCCAGTCTTTCTCGGCAATCAGGAAACCGTCATTGCTCTCGCGCATAATCTCCAGTCTGACCCTGCCGTTTTGCGATAGTGCGCCCTGGTAAAGGAGCAGGCAGGACGATGCCCTGTGTGAGCGTCCGACCCGCCCCCGAAGCTGATGGAGCTGCGCCAGTCCAAACCGCTCTGCATGTTCGATGATGATGATGGTGGCATTCGGTGCATCCACACCGACTTCTATGACGGTCGTCGCGATCAGAATATCAAATTGTCCGACCTTGAACGCCTCGGACACCGCAGTTTTTTCGCGCGCGGATAAACGGCCGTGCAGAAGCCCGACGCGATCACCGAAAACGGCAGTCAAGTGGCGATGTCTGTCCTCCACCGAAGTCAAATCAATAACCTCGCTATCTTCGACTAGCGGACAGACCCAGTAAACCTGACTGCCGTTTTTTACGGCCCGACCGACCGCCTCAACCACATTATCCAGTCGCGTCATTGGCAGTATTCGTGTTTTAATCGGCTGTCGACCGGCAGGCTTCTCGCCGATTTTGGATATATCCATATCGCCGTAACTGGTTAGGGCCAGCGTGCGCGGAATAGGCGTGGCTGTCATGACCAACAGGTCAGGCGACTGCCCCTTATGGGTCAGGCGCAAGCGGTCCTGCACACCGAAGCGGTGCTGTTCATCAATAATGGCCAGCCCTAAATCGGCAAACTGGACCTTGTCCTGGAACAGGGCATGGGTTCCGGCAATCACGTCTATATGGCCCGCCGCGAGGCCGGATATCAGGGCCTCCCGCGCTCTTCCGGTGTCCCGCCCGGTCAGAGATTCCACAGTTAATCCTGCCGGATCAAGAAAAGTTTTCAGGGTATCGGCGTGCTGGCGGGCCAGGATTTCGGTCGGGGCCATAAATGCGACCTGAAACCCGCACTCCGCGACATAGGCGCAGGCAAGAGCAGCGACAAACGTCTTGCCGGCACCCACATCGCCCTGAACCAGCCGCGACATGCGACAAGGCGATTTCAAGTCGGCGAGGATTTCATTAAATGCCCGTTCCTGTGCGCCTGTCGGTTTGAAGGTGGCGGCTTTTAACACGTCCTCGACACAGGTTCCGTCCGCCGTCATCGCGCGCCCCCGTCGTTTCCCTGTCGAGGCCCGCACCAGCACCATGGCGAGCTGTTTGGCCAGAAATTCATCGTAGGCGAGGCGTTGTCTGGCCGGGCTGTCAACTTTGGTGTCAACGGGATGATCAGGTTGATGCACGAAGCGGATGGCATCTCCGAACTTCGGCCAGTCCTGTTGTGTCACCATTGCCGGATCGAGCCATTCCGGCATGTCAGGGACGCGGTCGAGTGCCTGCATCACTGTCTTGTGCGCCACTTTTTGCGACAAACCCGCGGTAAGCGCATATTGTGTCTCATATTTCGGTAACTCATCCGATTGATTCGGCGGCAACACGTAGTCCGGATGCGTTATCTGCAGTCTGGTATTGTACACATCCGCCCTGCCGGAAATCAGCCTCCGTGAACCCTCGGGTAGAATGCGCTCCAAATAATCCTGATTTGCGTGAAAAAAAATGAGCATCATATCACCTGTCTCGTCAAAGACACGGATGCGGTAGGGTCGTCCGCGTGCGGACGGCGGGCTGTGCCGCCCAACGGTCACGGCGAAAGTGCATATCTCGCCCTTTTTTGCGCCTGAAATATGCGGACGGTAACTTCGATCAATCAGTCCTGAAGGGGGTGTGAACAGCAGATCTTTGATCCGCGATCCGCCAAATGCCCGATTCAGAGCCTCACGCACCCTCGGCCCGACACCGTCCAGTGTCGTCACATCGGCAAATAACGGAAATAAAACATTTGGCCGCATTGCTTCAGGATGACCGGGAAACTAGACAGGCGCAATGGATGAAACACGCAAAAAGAAACTGTTTTACCGTGCCAATTATCGCGGATTCAAAGAGGTCGAATGCCTTCTTGGCGGCTTCCTGAAGGCACACATGGATGATTTGGGTGAGGATGAACTCATTCAGTTTGAAGACCTGCTTAGGGCAAAAGATCATGATATTTATGCCTGGATTACGGGAATACAGGACGTCCCCGCCGATTACAATACGCCCGTCTTTGGGAAAATCAGAGCTTACAGACCCACAGTCTAGCCGTGCAAATCCAATTTCAGAGATATTGCGGGGCTGAACCTGACCTGCTGGTCACGGGCCTGCCCGAAGGTGCGGATGCAATGATCACCACCCGTGCCGTGCAGAAGTCGGGCGGCAGATTATTGTTCGTCGCCCGTGATGACAGTCGGGCGAGTGCGTTCATTGCGGCTTGTCAGTTTTTCGCACCCGACATTGAAACAGTATATTTACCGGCCTGGGACTGTCTGCCTTACGACCGGATTTCACCGAGCCGTATTCTGGCGGCGAAACGAGCGGCAGGGTTGCACCATCTGGCGACCCGGCCCCGGGATCAGCCGCTCATCATTGTTGCAACTGTCAACGGTGTCGGACAGTACACGCCGCCGCGAGAGGTCATGACGGGCGGCGGCTTTTCGGCCCGTGCGGGGGAGTTTTTGCAGCGGGAAAGGCTTGAAAGTTACCTCGCGGATAACGGTTACAGCCGCGCTTCAACGGTGCTGGAGCCCGGTGATTATGCCGTGCGCGGCGGGTTGATTGATGTCTATTCACCAGCGTTAAAAGAGCCCGTCCGGCTCGACTTTTTCGGCGATGAACTGGAATCCGTCCGCACTTTTGATGTCCGGAGCCAGCGCACGATCAGACAAATCGACGACGCCGCTTTCACACCGGTTTCCGAAGTGCTGCTCACGCCTGACACTATCGCCCGTTTCCGTCGCCGCTATGTGGCGAATTTTGGTGGAGGTATCGGCAAAGACCCCGTCTACGCTTCCATATCCGAAGGTATCCGTGCGCAGGGCCTGGAGCATTATTTGCCGTTATTTTATGATCAGGTCGAAACCGTTTTCGACTATGCCGGGTCAGAGGCGCTGATCGTCTTTGACGGGCTGGTCGAAGAAGCGAAAACCGGGCGGTATGATCTTGTCGCAGATCTCTACCGGGTGCGCGCGGATCATGCCCGAAGCCGTGACACAGATTCCGGTGACCCGATGAAAATGTCCGGTGTTTACCGGCCGCTATCGCCTGACAGCCTTTATCTCGGCAGGGACCGGCAGGACGGTATCCTGTCTGACTACCGCGTACGCCGACATTCGCCCTTCATCCCCCCGGGTACCGAAAACCGTATCGACTTCGGTGGGCGTCCGGGGCGCAGCTTTTCCAATGAACGCCGTACGGAAGGGGTTAATGTCTTTGATGCGGTTGTTGACCACATTCGCGACCTGAAATCCGCAAAGAAAAAAGTCTGGCTCTCGGCCTGGACGGACGGATCAAGGGACCGACTCGACAGTGTGCTTTCCGATCACGGAGTGCAGGCCGGGTTGAGAAGCCATGGGTCGGCTGCGTTTGATATTCCGCAAGGCTCTGTCGCCTGGGTCATCCTGCCCGTTGAACAGGGCTTTGAGTTTGGAGATCTGGTTGTTGTGTCCGAGGAGGACATTCTCGGTGAACGCCTCGTCAATCGCAGCCGCAGGCGTCGGGCGAAGAATTTTATTTCCGAATCCTCGGCCCTCAATCCCGGCGATCCTGTCATCCACATTGATCATGGACTGGGTCGCTATCTCGGCCTCAAGACGCTTGACGTGCAGAGTGCGCCGCATGACTGCCTTGAGCTGGAATATGCGGGCGGAGCGAAACTGTATCTGCCCGTAGAAAATATCGAGCTTCTGTCCCGCTACGGGGCCGGACCGGACGCACCTGCCCTTGATAAACTCGGGGGCGCGGCCTGGCAATCGCGCAAGGCCAAGGCCAAAAAGCGCCTCAGGGATATGGCGGCGGAGCTTGTCAAAGTCGCTGCCGAAAGGGTCATGCGCAAAACCGACCCTATTGAAGTCAATGCGTCGGATTACAACGCATTCGCCGCGCGCTTTCCTTACGTGGAAACCGACGACCAGCTTAACGCCGTTGATGATGTGTTGAACGACCTGGCGCAAGGCACGCCGATGGACAGACTGATTTGCGGTGATGTCGGTTTCGGTAAAACGGAAGTGGCACTTCGCGGAGCGTTTACCGCCGTCATGGCCGGACACCAGGTCGCTATCGTCGTCCCGACCACGCTGCTTTGCCGCCAACATTTCCAAACCTTTTCAGAACGCTTCAGGGATCTGCCCGTCAATGTGCGGCAGCTGTCGCGCCTCGTGTCCACGAAAGACGCAAAACAGACAAAAGCGGATATGGCGTCAGGCAAATGCGACATTGTCATCGGTACCCATGCACTGCTCGCTAAAAATATCAAATTTGCCGCTCTGGGGCTTCTGATAGCCGATGAAGAACAGCGTTTCGGTGTCTCACACAAGGAACGCCTGAAATCCTTTCGCGCCAATGTTCATGTCTTGACCCTGACAGCGACGCCGATTCCGCGCACCCTGCAAATGGCCCTGTCCGGCATTCGTGACCTGTCGCTCATGGTGACGCCGCCTGTTGACCGTCTCGCCGTGCGTACTTATGTCTCGCCCTTTGATCCTGTCTCTGTGCGCAAGGCCCTTTTGCGTGAGAAATATCGCGGCGGGCAGAGTTTCTTTGTCGCCCCGCGCATTTCCGATTTGTCCCGGCTCGAAGACTTCCTGCGTGATGATGTCCCCGAAGTGAAGTATGTCGTCGCCCATGGCCGGATGGCGGCAGGCAAACTCGAAGACATCATGACCGCCTTTTATGATGGTGAATATGATGTACTTTTGACGACCTCTATCATCGAGAGCGGTATCGACATTCCCTCCGTGAATACCATGATCATCTATCGTGCCGATCATTTCGGTCTGGCGCAGCTCTATCAAATGAGAGGACGCATCGGACGCTCGAAAATCCGCGCCTATGCCTATCTGACCATGCCGGATAAACATGTCGTGACCAAAAATGCCGTCCGGCGTCTCAAAGTTCTGCAGGCGCTCGACGCCCTCGGGGCCGGGTTTACGCTGGCCAGCCACGACCTTGATGTGCGCGGGGGCGGCAACCTGCTGGGTGAGGAACAGTCCGGCCATATCAAGGATGTCGGCGTCGAGCTGTATCAGCATATGCTTGAAGAGGCTGTGGCCGAGTTGAAGAACGGTCCGGACCTGCACCGTGATCAAAGCTGGTCACCGCAGATCAATCTCGGTGTCGCCGTACTCATTCCCGGGGACTATATCAAAGACCTCGGATTGCGCCTCGCCACTTACCGCCGGATTGCGGACATTGAGGACGAAGAGAGCGGCAACGCATTGGCTGCCGAGCTCGTTGACCGTTTCGGACCGCTTCCGATTGAGGTCGAAGCGCTCCTGACGGTTATGAAAATCAAACGCCTCTGTCGCAAAGCCCGTGTAGAGAAGGTTGATGCCGGACCGCGCGGTATTGTTCTGACAATGCGTCACACCGATATTGATGATCCGCTCAAAGTACTCAACGTCATCACACAGAATGAGGGCTGGCGGTTACGGCCTGACCAAACAATTCTGGTGCCGGGCAATCTGCACCAGGAAAAGGTCAGGACGCGGGAAACCCTGTCGGCTTTATGTTCTCTGGCGGAAGGTTTTCATTCATAGGCGTGCGCGGAAAACAGTCATTCATTTGAATTGCTTATGGAGGGAGTCGCACTAACCATGCCGTCGGAACGGTTCGCAAGGAGTTTCCGTGAAGTTAGTTTCCGAGACAAAACCACTTGAAGATACGCAAAATAATTTTATGAACACTAAAAGTGTATCGGGACTTGCCATTGTTGAGTCCATGAACATATAAGGAACAAAACTTGCAAAGGTACAATTATGGCAGGATCTGTTAACAAGGTTATTCTGGTCGGTAATGTCGGCAGAGACCCGGAGACGCGCACGTTCGGCAATGGCGGCCAGGTCTGCAGTTTTTCCCTGGCCACATCAGAAAGCTGGCGGGACAAGCAGTCTGGTGAGCGGCGCGAGAGCACCCAATGGCACAATGTGGCGATCTTTAACGAGAACCTGATCAGTGTCGTGGAAAACTATGTTCGTAAAGGTTCGAGGCTCTACATTGAGGGGCAGTTGCAAACCCGCAAATGGCAGGACCGTGAAGGTAATGATCGTTACACAACGGAGGTCGTCCTCCAGCGTTATCGGGGCGAGCTTGTCCTCATGGATAGCCGCGACAGCCGTGGCGGTTACCATCGGGACAGCGGTGAAAATTATGAGCACGCGGAGCCTGGCTCCGGAGGCAGGCATAGTTCTGTGAATGAAAATTCTGCGTCGGATTATGATCTGGATGACGAAATCCCGTTTTAAAGTGCCCGGAACATGATTAATTCGCGAGCTCTTCATCCAGCATGGCCTGTAAAAGCGGTATACTGGCACCGGACAGGTATTGATCGTTAATCAGAAAAAACGGTGTTCCTGTCAGCGGCGGGAGACGGTTCATGAGCAGAAGCGCATCTTCGATCTGTGCATCCAGCGCCGGGTCATCCATATCCCTGCGCATTTTGGCGACGTCAATCCCGACTTTTTCAGCCACTTGGTCTATGCGTTCTGACGTCAGGCTACGCTCGGCCATCAATGCCAGATGCATGTCGAAATATCTGCCCTGCCTGCCTGCAGCAAGAGCCGCTCTGGCGGCATTGCGCGATGTGTTCGTGCGCCCGTCGAGAATGGGGAGTTCCTTGAAAATTACGCGCACATCTTCAGGGTGTTTTTCGATGACACTTGCGACCCAATCCGTGGATTGTTTGCAGAAGCCGCAATTGTAATCGAAAAATTCAACGATTGTAACTTTGGCGGTATCGGGGCCGACAACCATGTCGCGCCTGTCATTGAACAGCTCATCGCGATGGGCATTGATGGCCGCCATATCCTCTCTGCGCTTGAGTTCGGTCAGGGCCTCGCGAACAATCTCGGGATTCTCCAGCAGATATTCCCTGATAATATCCTTTATGTCGGAACGGGAGTAAGCCGGGCTCTGGCTTTCCGCACAACTGGACAAAGCCAAAGTGCCGACCATAATCAGGAGTGTTGCAAGTTTTGTCATATCGGTCTCCAAAAGACGTTCATTATTGCAGAGATATTAAAATTCTACGGTTTTCGATAGTTGCGGCGGCGCCGGTCCAGGGCCAGCTGAGCCTCGGCAATAACAACAATATCGCCGGCCCGTCGCCATTGGGGGATGTTTTGCGGCAGATCTTCCCGGGCCCGCTGTGCGAAAGACAGGGCACGTTGCAAATCACCCATATTGTAGGCCTGTTCCGCAACAGCATATTTCGCCATGGCCGACTGATCAAGTTCCTCGTAACCCAGTGACAGATAATACCAGGCAAGGCTATTGCCGGATTCGCGTTGCAGGGCGAGTTTCAAAAGGCCGACGGCCTCTTCCACATCAGGCTTTGTATCCGTGGTCATGAGTGCCTGGGCGAGCATGACCTGAAACAGCGGCGCGCCGGGCTTGAGCTCCAGTGCCTTGCGGATTGAGGGAATGGCTGACTCACTGCGACCGCTTTCATACAGTATCTGTCCCTTGAGTTCGTGGAAATAGGGATTTTCCGGTTCCGACGCGATCAGGGTGTCGATTTCCCGGATTGCGCTGTTCAGACTGGCTGCCCGGAAATAGGCGACAGCGCGGGCATAGCGGGCCTCGCTTGAAACATCATCCGGCGGAAATTTTGAAAACACAATCTGTGGCGATTCCAGATACCCAAGTATTTTGGCTTTCATCATGTTCATTTTTTTAATGTCATCGGGGGAGTCTGATGTGTCGGTGTAAGGACTTTCATTAACAACTTCGCGCAGCGCATCGATTCGCGCACTGGAGAGCGGGTGGGAGCGGAAATAGGGATAGCGGCGCGCTTGGCTCAAGACTTCCTGGTACCGGAATTTTTCAAAAAACTGAATCAGGCCCCGCCCTGACTGTCCTGTGCGCTCCAGATATTGCACGGCATATTGATCGGCAGCCGATTCGTTGGTGCGTGTGTGTGACAGAAATTCCAATGTCCCGAACTGGGACGAGCCGCCGAGAATAAGCGCACCGGCCGAACCTTCTCCGGCCAGGATGGCGGCAAGACCCACCCCTGCGGCGATTAACATGGCTCCGTATGCGCCGCGGGCGCCATAGTCGGAACGGGCAAGGTGCCCTCCGGCGATGTGACCGGCTTCATGGGCGATAACGCCCTTGAGCTGGTTCGGCGTTTCCGCTTCGAGAATAAGTCCCGTGTGCAGAAAGATGTTTTGCCCGCGCGTGACAAAGGCGTTTAGCGTGTTGTCATTGACGATGTAGAGGTCGACGTTGTTCTCGTTCAGACCCGCCGCCCGCAGGAGCGGGGCCGAATATTCAAACAGCGTCGCTTCGATTTCTGTGTCGCGGATGAGGGATTGCGCCGAGGCTGTGATGCTCGTAATGACCTGTGCATACAATGCCAGCGTCACGAGACCGGCCCGCAGGCCGCCCTTGAACACATATCCGGATATATCGGTCATCCATACTCCAAACACAGATCGGCAGCGACTCACTTGGCTTATTCGGCACACCGACACGCGGGTCAAGTGAACGACGTGTAACAATGCAGTGATTCAGGGACGAGCGCCGCAACCCGTTATGGCAGATGCGCGCACACTTCCTTCATACACTGGATTTGATACCGGATTCAATGATGCCAGATCCCGAATACTTTCAAAAAGTGAAAGTTTCAAGAACTTTACATTCAAGTTGAGCCGAGTCATGAGAATCAATGCTCTTTTTCGCGTGGCTTATACGATCCGGCAGAAAATACAACATATGTCTTGGGTTCGTATCACCTCGGCGTGATTCCCGTGTGTGCCACGGATCATGTGCTCGCGCATAGTTTATCACTTAAGTCATTGCGCCGCATCTCGCAAAAGTGTACAAGCGCGTAAAGGCACAGGAATATAGATTAAGGAGACCTCTTATGGCACGGGCAAAAATCGCACTTATTGGCGCCGGGATGATCGGCGGAACACTGGCGCATGTCATAGCACGCGAAGAACTCGGTGACGTTGTTTTGTTTGATGTTTATCCTGACACAGCCAAGGGTAAGGCCTTGGACCTGTGTGAGGCAACCCCGGTTTTCGGTCATGACAGCATCCTGAAAGGCACAGATGATTATGCCGATATTGCCGGAGCGGATGTCTGTATAATTACAGCGGGTTTTCCGCGCATGCCCGGTATGGACCGCGGGGACCTCATCTCCAAAAATCTCGGCGTCATCAAACAGGTCGCCGAGGGCATAAAGCAGCATGCGCCCGGGGCCTTCGTGATTTGTATAACTAACCCGCTGGATGCCATGGTTTGGGCGTTGCAGAAATTTTCCGGCTTGCAGCCGCGCAAGGTGGTCGGCATGGCGGGAGTGCTGGATTGTGCGCGTTTTCGCTGGTTTCTGGCCGAGGAGTTCGGGGTATCCGTCGAAGACGTGCATGCCTCCGTTCTGGGTGGTCACGGCGACACAATGGTGCCGTTGACACGCTACTCGACTGTAAATGGCGTCCCTCTCCCCGACCTCGTGAAAATGAAGTGGACAACGCAGGAACGTATCGACGCGATTGTGGAACGCACCCGCAAGGGTGGTGGCGAGATTGTTGCCCTTCTCGGTAAGGGGTCGGCTTTTTATGCCCCGGCCGAGAGTGCTGTTGAAATGGCAAAATCCTATCTGCGGGACAAGAAGCGCATTCTGCCGTGTGCGGTACGCCTGTCCGGACAGATTGCGGGCGTGCGCGACCTTTACGTTGGCGCTCCGGCCATGATCGGCAGGCTCGGCGTCGAGAAAGTCATGAATATCCGTCTGCGCGATGACGAACGCGAAATGTTCATGAATTCCGTTGGCGCCGTGAACAGGCTCATCGCAGAGTGTCAGGAAATGGAGCCGATGCTGAAATAGAACGACTTTGTCATCTATGCCTAGGTAAATCTGCATGGGTTTAGGTTGACTTTTTGTCAACACGGACGCCGCGTTCCCGCATTTTCCTACGGAGGATAGAGCGGCCGATGCCGTGATGTTTGGCGATTTCGGACATGTGTTCGCCATGGTTTCCGGGTTGCCCGGCCGGTCGTGCATAGTATGGAACAGGGGCGCGAAAAACTGCCTAAGGAGTATGGTTAAAACCTGACACATCAGAACAAAACTTTGTCTTTGCGGGTAAGGCATCAGGGTATCCTCTCCAGCCGGGACCCGGATACCATGCCCCAACGGATCAATCTGTGGATGACCCGCTAAGGCAAAATTTCCGGTTTCTCTCTATTGAGTCCCCATAGGCGGCATGATAGTATCCAAGCCTCGTGATGGCTCGGGATTACTGCAGATGGCGACTGGACACTCGGATTACACGCGCGGTGACATGGAAATAACCGCACAAAAGAACACGTTTAGCGACTTCATGGCCGTGACTGTTTATGGTGTTGCGACACTCGTCGTAATCCTTCTGTTCCCGACCCTTATGTTTGCCGTGGGCTTGGGGTGGCTGACCTCCCTGGTCATATCCATTGTCGTCGGGATTGTGATGGGTATGAGTTTCAAATTGAGAGCCGCCTGGTTTGCCTCTCTCGCCGGAATCGGTATTGTCACGGCTGTTTTCGGTTTTATATTTTCACTCTCTTTGCCTGACCACGGGGTTGGTGGTTTCAGATCGCTCCATACTTCCACAACAAGGACTCTGCCCATGAAAATTGCTGTCCTGAAGGATGTGAAATCCCCCGAAGCGCGCGTTGCCGCGACACCCGGGACAGTAAGAAACTATATTGATGACGGTCATGAGGTAAGCGTCGTCAAAGGAGCCGGAGCGCTCGCCAATTTCACTGATGCGCTATACAAAAACGCCGGAGCATTAATTGCCGCGTCCAACAAAACCGCCATCAGGGACGCTGATCTCGTCATGTCGATTACGGGCGCGGATAAAACGCTTGTTAAATTGATGAAAAAAGGGGCGGGGATCACGGGCCTGATGAACCCGATGGATAGTCTTGATTATGTCAAGGCCTGCGCCGAGGCCGAAGTGACGGCATTCGCCCTTGAATGTATTCCGCGTATCTCCCGCGCCCAGAGCATGGATGTGCTGTCTTCACAATCCAACCTTTCCGGTTATCGCTCTGTCGTTGAAGGTGCGGCGATTTACGGACGTGCCTTTCCGATGATGATGACAGCGGCAGGCACGGTGGCTCCGGCCAGGGTCTTTGTCATGGGGGCCGGTGTTGCCGGTCTGCAGGCCATTGCAACAGCCCGACGGCTTGGAGCTGTCACCACAGCAACGGATGTCCGTCCGGCGGCCAGAGAACAGGTCGCCTCGCTCGGCGCGAAATTCATCGCCGTTGAAAATGAGGAATTCAGGGAAGCCGAAACGGCAGACGGTTATGCCAAACACATGTCGGAAGAGTATCAAAAGTTGCAGGCTGAACTCACCGCTTCGCATATCGCCAGGCAGGATGTTGTCGTGACGACGGCATTGATACCCGGCCGCCCTGCCCCGAAGCTGGTTGATAAAACCATGCTGGCCTCCATGTGCCCCGGCTCTGTACTTATCGATCTGGCTGTCGAACGCGGCGGCAATGTTGAAGGTGCCAGGCCTGGTCAAATTGTAACGACGGACAATGGGGTTCACATTGTTGGCTACCTCAACTGGCCGTCCCGCATGGCCCCGGATGCTTCCAGCATGTTTGCCCGCAATCTCGGGAATTTCCTGCCGCTGGTCACGGCAAAGGATGGGTCATATGCTCCGGATTGGAGCGATGAAATCATACAAGGCTGCGCACTGACCCGGGATGGGGCAGTGGTGTATCCGGGATTGAAGGAGAAGACCTGAATGTCCGCAATGCTCATCATGGCCGCGGGTACAGCCGTCTCGCCGGTTGTCTTTCAGCTGACAATCTTTGTCTTGGCTGTTTTCGTCGGCTACTATGTTGTCTGGTCCGTCACGTCGGCTCTGCATACGCCGCTCATGGCGGTGACCAATGCGATTTCGTCCGTGATTATTGTAGGTGCACTGATCGCCGTCGCCGCAGGTTTCGGGAGCGGTGAGGGCATTTCCACCTGGGCGGGTGTCGCGGCCGTTGCGTTTTGCGCTGTCAATATATTCGGCGGCTTCCTTGTCACCCGACGTATGCTGGCCATGTACAGGAGGAAAAAGCGGTAGATTATGACATTATCTGCTGATTTTGCGGCTGTTCTTTACGTTATATCCGCCATTTTGTTTATATTGGCCCTGCGCGGGCTCTCTTCCCCTGAGACTTCCCGTCGGGGTAATATGTACGGCATGGTCGGCATGGCCATTGCTGTCGGGACGACATTTCTCCTTGCGGGTCTGGGTGATCTGGCGGTTTTACTTGTTGGTCTGGCCATAGGTCTGGGCGGCGTGGTCGGTGCGCTCATTGCCCGTAAAATCCCGATGACCGATATGCCGCAGTTGGTGGCGGCGTTCCATTCGCTTGTGGGTATGGCCGCCGTACTTGTTGCGCTCGCGGCATTTTATTCGCCGGATGCATTCGGAATCACGGGGCCGGACAGGATCAGGATCAAGGCTTACAGTCTTGTTGAACTTGCGCTCGGGGCCGCTATCGGCGCGGTGACGTTCTCCGGCTCTGTGATCGCATTTGCGAAACTTAACGGCAATATGAGCGGATCACCCATTCTTCTGCCCGCGCGTCACCTTCTGAATTTTCTGCTCGTGGCGGCCGTTATCGGCGTGACAATCGCCATGGTCCTGTCAGGGGGTGCAGCGTCAGGTGGAGGGGTACTCATCTGGATACTGATTGTATTGAGCCTGATTGTCGGTGTGACACTGATTATCCCGATTGGCGGGGCGGACATGCCTGTTGTCGTGTCCATGCTGAATTCCTATTCGGGATGGGCCGCCGCCGCCCTTGGGTTCACTCTGTCCAATGTTGCATTGATTATCACGGGTGCCTTGGTCGGATCATCCGGCGCGATTCTGTCCTATATTATGTGTAAAGGCATGAATCGGAGTTTTGTGTCCGTCATTCTGGGCGGTTTCGGTGGCGATGCGGCGACGACAGGCGGCGGCGACCGTGAACAGCGACCGGTCAAACGCGGCTCATCCGGGGATGCAGCATTCATCATGAAGAACGCCTCCAGGGTCATTATCGTGCCGGGCTATGGTTTGGCCGTTGCCCAGGCTCAGCACGTCACACGTGAAATGGCGGACGCGCTCAAAGCGGAAGGCGTGGATGTGGCCTATGCGATCCATCCTGTGGCCGGGCGCATGCCAGGCCATATGAATGTCCTGCTAGCCGAAGCCAATGTGCCTTATGATGAAGTTTTCGAACTGGAAGATATCAATTCCGAATTCGCGAATGCCGATGTGGCTTTCGTGATTGGTGCCAACGATGTGACAAACCCCGCTGCCAGAACCGATCCGCAGAGTCCGATTGCGGGTATGCCGATCCTGGATGTAGACAAGGCCGCAACGGTACTCTTTGTGAAGCGTTCCCTCTCCCCGGGTTATGCCGGTATCGACAATGATCTGTTCTACCAGGATAGAACCATGATGCTTCTGTCCGATGCCAAGAAAATGGTCGAGGATATTATCAAAGCCCTGTAACCCGTCGCTCCCTGTCTCTACCTGTTTACACTGTCGTGTCGGGCAGACATTGCCGTCCAAACCCGGAAAGCCCCCATAACTCAACCGATCCGTAATCGGAAACCCGGCGCGTTCAGCGGCATTAGACTGGATAGCGAACCCGGACGGGCAAGATTAAAGCTCATGCACTAGGGAGGGTGCATTAGGTCTTGTTTGCACATCCATTTTGGGCGCCTTATGCCGGAATATGTGGTGCACAATTTTTGCTACTGCACTGTTTTTACTGAAAAGTGCTGGTGCGCACCCGATTTGCGACGATTCACAATTCGCGTGATAGGAAAGTTGCGGTCGAACGCAACTCAGGAGCCCAAAGCACACGTGCGGGCCACCAAGGGTTCTGCATGGTCACCACTGCTACCGAACGACCGTGTGGCAGTAATCCTGACTTAAGCCCAGAGCTGGCTCACCGGCATTGAGAAAAGCCGGTCACCAAGTTGTTGAATACGGTCGCCGTCATGCAGAATAATTCCGCACGAAAAAGGTTTGCCCGTTGTTTCCCGCAAACGCTTTAAGCC
>JACOMS010000073.1:0-952 GCA_014324115.1 Hyphomonadaceae bacterium | reverse complement strand
GTCGGGCTTCACAGTTGCCGCAGCCTTGACCTCAATTCCAACAACCCGCCGAGCGCGCTCAAGAACGAAATCGACCTCAATTTGATCCTTGTCACGGTAGTGACTGATAAGAGCCGGATCACTTGAAAGCGCAGACTGTTTTTCGAGCTCTGAAAAGACGAAGCCTTCGAGCAAACTTCCGAGCTTGTTTCGGTCCGCCTGAACATTGGAAACACTTACACGCCGTAGCGCCGCAAGAAGCCCTGTGTCAAGGAAATGCAGCTTGGGAGTCTTGACCAGGCGCTTCAAGTCATTGCGATGCCAAGCCCGAACGCGTCAAAGAATGAACATCTGCTCGAGCAGATTCATCCATCGATTGATCTTCTTGCTATCAACGCCAAGCGGCGCAGCAAGAGCGGACAAGTTTACGAGCTCACCGGAGGACACAGCGGCATGGTTCAACAATCGTGAAAGCTCGTCCGTCTTGAAGACAGGCAAAATCTCCGCGACGTCTCGCGTGGTCAGCGCACTGGCATAAGACCGCAGCCAAGTTTGACGACGCCGCTCGTCTTGCCGCATCAAGGCTTCCGGATAGCCGCCCGCGATCACACGCTTGATTAAGTCGGTCGTGCGCCCTGTTTCTTTCAGTGTCGGAAAATCCACCCCAAAAGCCTTCTCGAAGAAGCCCGGCGGCTTCCTCCTAACAATCTCTGATTGGCTGAAGGGCAACAGCTTGATTGTCTCGACGCGGCCTGCGAGCGAATCCGGCGATATCGTGCCCTTGAACAGATCAACCGAGCCGGTGATTAAAAACCGACCTGGACGCGGATCTTCGTCGACTGTTTTTTTGAGCACCAAAATCAGCCCCGGTGCACGCTGCACTTCATCAATTACGGCACGCTCCAATCCGCGCATGAACCCACCTGGATCGTCATTGGCAAATTGCCGGGATTGCTCATCATCCAGCGTGATG
>JACOMS010000072.1:20719-22527 GCA_014324115.1 Hyphomonadaceae bacterium | reverse complement strand
GGGCCAGCTGATTGCCGGTATTCCCCGTGAGGACAAGGTAATCCGGGCCGGGTCTCCCACCCAGGATCCTGATACCGTCGCCGGAGGTGTTGTGAACCTGGATGTATTCAACATCCGTACCGATACCGACACCGCCCAATGTCAGACCGGCGTTCAAGCCCGCACCGGCATGACGCACGGTGACATACTTAAGCGTGCCGCTGTTGCCGGAATTCGGGTGGGATCTCAAGCTTGTCAATCCCGCGCCGCCGTACACCCCGTCCGGTTCAGTCACGCCCGCAATGGTATTTTCACAGGCTTCTGTGCCGCCGGTCGCACCCGGAACATTACAGCGATTGATCGGGGCACCGCCGAGAATAACGACACCGCCCCACTCACCGGTCGCATTCACACGCGCACCGGTACCGGCAATGTCATTTTTGCTGGTAAACACAATCGGAGCGTCCCGCGTCCCCACAGCTTCAATCCGGTGACAGCGGTTGACGACCAGAAAGTCATCGCCCGAATCCCCCACAATCGTCACACCGGCCTCGATGGTCAGCACCACCGGGGTCACATTCGCGCAGGTGGCGGGACCAGCCTGCCCCACGTCCAGACGGCCGCTCAATTCATAGACAACACCCTCCACAAAGGGAATCGTTGCCGATTGGGTCAGCACACCCTTGAATTCTGCAAGGTTGCCGAGGGGCCCGGTGCAGAGAGTCTTGTTGCCCCCCAGCGGGGAGCCGGAACTCTCTGTGAAGCCGTCGGGGCAATCCCCGGGCGGAACAGTGATGAAAACCCCGAGAGTGGCCGTGCCTGTATTCCCGGCAACATCAATTGCCGTTGCCGTACACATATCTATGGTATCAACGCTAACGGCAGGCGCGGTGTAAGTGTCATTCCCGAGATTGAAGGAACCCCGGGTGCATGTCACATCTCCGGTCGCAACAGCCACATTATCCGTCACGGTGAGGTTTACCGAAACCGTCGTGCCCGATTTCACGGTGATCCCCGGCGGATCGAATCCCGGCACGGGGGCCGTTGAATCGAGGGTAATCCGGAGTGTGGCCGTGCCCTCATTCCCCGCGGCATCAGAAGCCGTTGCCGTACACATAGCCGTGGTATCAACGCTGATAACAGGCGCGGTGTAGGTGTTGTTCGCAAAGGAACCCTGCGTGCATGTCACTGTGGGGCCAGTCGTAACACCCACATTATCCGTCGCTGTGAGGGTTGACACCGCCGTCGCGCCCGATTTCACGGTGATCTCCGGCGGATCGAATCCCAGCACGGGGGCCGTTAAATCGAGGGTAATCCGGAGTGTGGCTAATCTAGCAAAGCCAGTTCCGATTTCAAGCCGACACTCATCTCTGGCAATATTCTCTCTGGCAATATTCGTTCTGGATGGCGCAAAGTACGTACCGGAGTACGTGCGTGAGCCGTCATCTCCAACAACAAAGCTGCCGCTATTGAATCCGCTATTGAATCGGCCACGGCCACAATTGATAACTGCTGCACGTATGAGTATGGGCAATTGCGAATATAAGTCCTTCGGGATGACAAGGTTTACCTGACGCATCTGCCCCGGGCCCACGGTAATTGCGTCCGGTTCGAATCTCGCTCCGCTGCCCTGCCCCAAGGTGTCCGGTGCCAAGCCGACAGCTGCTGCCAGCATGAGCCCCCCAAACACGATAAGACGTAAAGTCGGTTTCACTGTCATTTTGCCCTCCTTAAGGACGCAACACTGCATTCCGACGCCATTACTCCGACGCCATTACTCCGACGCCATTACTCCGACGCCATTACTCCGACGCCATTACTCCGACGCC
>JACOMS010000072.1:0-20677 GCA_014324115.1 Hyphomonadaceae bacterium | reverse complement strand
ACTCCGACGCCATTACTCCGAATTTTAAGGTGTGGGTAACCGGCCACCAATGCGGTCTGATAGCGCACCAGTGCGACCTGATAGCACACCAGACCGGCCGACCGGATCAGACCCCGACGTAAAGCCCTCAACACGGGCACTGTCCTCATAATCGGGACGGGCTTTTCCATCGGTCACGACACCGTTCATCCAGTTTCCGGTTGCACCTCTTCCAGGCTCCTTCGTTCAATAATTTTGTGACCGGCCGTTCACAGGCGGCCGCCTGCCGGTTGCACCCGGGACATGACAAAGGGTGTGGCCGTAATGTAATATCGGGATATTTTCACCGGGCGCTTCAAGGCCCGTTTGATGCACACATCAGTCACACATCAGTCTGCCTGCACAGGACAGATTGTCGACGGTTTGTGTCGCCAATGCTCCAACGAAATACCATATGGATCTGCCTGACCTCGGATCAACCCAGTCAGGGGCGACTTCCGCCAGGGGAAACAGTACAAACTCCCTGCTCAACATGCGCGGATGCGGCAACGTCAAATCCACTGCGTCCAGTACCTGTCCCTGAAAATCCACAATATCCAGATCAAGTGTCCGGGGAGCATTTTTCTTTGACCGTACCCGCCCGTGACCGGCTTCGATCCGTTCAAGGGTCTGCAGCAGATCATGGGGTGTTCCGTTATATGCCGCCTTGATCACCATATTGAGATAATCCGGTGCGGCTGTTCCGGGCGGCCAGGCCGGGGATTTCCAGAGACTGGAAACCGTCAAAATACCGACGCCCGCTTTTTTCAAATCCGCCAGGGCCCGCGCAAAAGTCAATTCCGGATTGGACAAATTGGCACCGAGACCAATATACGTGCTGTAACTGTTTGATTGATTCATACTATCAGGAGTCGTTCATGGCTTTCTATCCGGACGAACGCATTGCCCTTTTTATTGACGGTGCCAATCTTTATTCAACAGGAAAAAACCTCGACTATGACATGGATTACGGAAAGATGCTCGACCTGTTCAAAAGCAAGGGTCGGTTAATCCGGGCCTGTTACTACACGTCACTTCTGGAAAACGATGATTATTCGCCCATCCGCCCGCTGATCGACTGGCTGGATTACAACGGCTATCATGTCATTACCAAGCCCGCGCGGGAGTACACGGATCGCGACGGCCGACGTCGTATCAAAGGGAATATGGATATCGAAATGGTCGTCGATATTCTTGATCTGGCTCCGCATGTTGATCATATCCTGCTTGCGACCGGAGACGGTGATTTCACCTATCTCATCCGTGCCGTGCAAAAACTCGGTGTCAGGGTGAGTGTCATTTCGACCCTGAAATCCACTCCTCCCATACTCTCGGACGAACTCCGCCGTCAGGCGGACGCATTTATTGACCTGGCTGATTTGGGCGATCTGATCGGACGTCCCGAAAAAAATACTGATCGCGATCACCGTTCCGGTGATCATGACGACTAGGCAGCTCATCCGGCGGCACTATGAACCGCCGCCTGACTGTGACAGGTGCCCGCGCCTGCACGGGTTTTTACAGGACCTGAAAACCGGGTATCCCGACTATCACAATGCGCCTGTGCCGAGTTTTGGCGACCCGGACCCGAAACTCCTGATCGTCGGCCTCGCCCCCGGCCTGCACGGAGCCAATCGCACGGGCCGCCCCTTTACAGGCGACTGGGCCGGAGACCTGCTCTACGGCACGCTGAACAAATTCGGCTTTTCCGAAGGCACATACGATGCCCGCGCTGACGACGGGCTGAGACTCAAAGGCGCGATGATAACCAACGCCGTCCGCTGTCTCCCTCCCGCCAATACCCCTCTCGGCGCGGAATGCACAAATTGCCGTCAGTTCCTGAAGCAGCAGATCAGGGCACTAACATCCATAAAAGCGATTTTGACATTGGGTGGCATATCCCACGACAACACGGTTAAAGCCCTGGATCTGAAATTGAAAAATTATCCGTTCGGACATCATAAGATCCATGAATTGCAGAATGATAGACGGCTTTATTCAAGTTACCACTGTTCGCGGTACAATACGAATACGGGGCGGTTGACGACAGACATGTTCGAAGCGGTGTTTGCGGATATACGGGCGTACGCGGCACCGTGACAGAAACGCCCGAGATATAAACAGGACTACTGACCCCGCGCCCGCAACAGTCGGGCTTTCTGCTTCTGCCAGTCCCGTTTCCTTTGCGTCTCCCGCTTGTCGACATTGCGTTTGCCGACGCCGATGCCGATGAGGAGTTTTATCAAACCCCGGTTGTTGAAGTAGAGCTTCAGCGGGACAATCGTACGACCCTTGCGTTGCGTTTCCCCAGCCAGCTTATTGATTTGACGGCGTTTTAACAGGAGTTTTCGCCGTCGTGCAGGGGCATGGTTGAAGCGGTTTGCCGGAGCATAAACCGGAATGTCGGCATTGACGAGATAGACCTCCGTGCCTTTGACAGTCCCGTAGCTTTCCGCAATGTTGGCGCGGCCTTCACGCAAAGCCTTGACCTCTGTACCGAACAACTGAATGCCTGCTTCAAAGGTTTCCTCTATGGTATAATCGTGGTGCGCGCGCCGGTTTTCCGCGATGACCCTGCCCTGCGATTCCCTGTTCGCAGGCATCTACAGGGCCACACCGGCACGGACCATGGCGGACCTGACAGCCGTCCTGGTGCTGTCCCGACACGGGGTCACGGGCAGGCGAACATCCGGTTCCATCCGGCCCATAAGGCTCAAGGCATACTTTGTCGGGGCCGGACTGGGATCAAGGAACAGATCCTTGTGAAGGCGGTCCAGTTTTGTCTGCCATGCACGCGCGGTGACAAAATCCCCGGACAGACAGGCTTCGTGAAACGCAACATATTCTGCAGGCGCAATGTTCGAACCCACAGATACGGTTCCCTTGCCGCCATAGGCCATATGGCCGAGCGAGGTCGGGTCATCGCCTGATAACTGCATAAATTCCTCACCGCAACGATCCATCAGTGCCGTCACACGCGTAACATCCCCGGTCGCGTCCTTGCATCCGACAACATGTGATAATCCGGCCAGGCGTTCCATCGTGTCATTAGTGATGTCGATCACGCTCCGGCCCGGAATGTTGTAAACCACAATCGGCAGATCAACCGCATCGTTAATAGCCTTGAAGTGCTGATAGATACCTTCCTGGCTGGGCTTGTTGTAATAGGGCGTGACAACAAGCGCCGCGTCTGCTCCCGCCTCCCTGGCGTGCCGGGAATAATCTATGGAGATACGTGTTTCATTGGAGCCTGCCCCGGCGATAACGGGCACGCGCCCGGCTGCCACTTCCACGGTAATTTCGATAACACGCCTGTGTTCCGCATCGGTCAGGGTGGGAGACTCCCCCGTCGTGCCGCAGGGCACCACACCGTGAATACCGGCAGCGATTTGCCAGTCCACAAAATCAGCAAAGGCCTTCTCATCCACTTCGCCGTCTTTGAAGGGAGTGACCAGAGCTGTAATTGCACCTTTGAGCATAATTGCACCTTTGAACATATTGCGCTTTCCCGTTGTTTATTGCATGAAGGTACCGCTCGCGGGGTGTTGCGTTGTTATTTCTCAACTGTTGCCCTTCATAGCTGCGGTTTACGGCATCAGGCAAGACAGGTTTATGGATTTTCATATGAAGTTGCGGTCGATTTATTTCATCAAAGTGACAGGGATGAGCCTGGTATGGATAGCTGTTGCAGCCGTGTTCGGGCCGCTCGGTCAGGCCCAAATTCCTTCCCCGCGCCTCAAACCCGCTGCACCGGAACTCTCGAATATCCTGACCGGGCCGGATGCGCGCCTGTTTCACTCGGCGCTGACGGCGGCAAAGCGCCGCCAATGGTCCATCGTTGAGGACAGGCGCCTGAAAATCACAGACAGAACAGCCAGAAATGCCCTTTACTGGTTACAGGCTGTTGAAGATCCGAATGCTTCATTTTCCACGCTTACCCATGTTGTTCAGAACCTCCAGGATTGGCCGCGCCTGACGACAATTACGGCCAAAGCCGAAAAAAACCTGTTTAACTCCCCTGTTGATCCGCAGCGCACGATCCGCTGGTTTGCAGACAGGGAACCGGTGTCCGGTGAAGGGCGCGCCGCCCTCGCCCGTGCCTGTTATGAAAGCGGTAATCCGGATGCCGGGGATGCGTGGCTTCGCAAGGCATGGCGCCAGGCCAGGCTCACCCGGGACGGACAAAAAAGACTGTTCGGGCGTTACAGGTCCCGTTTGACAGCCGATGATCACTATGCGCGGGCCGACCATCTGATCTGGCAGGGACCCCATCATTACAGCAAGGCAGACGCGCTGCGCCCTTTTATGACACCCGGCCAGAGCGCGCTTGTAGATGCCCGGACACGCATCGCCAGAAATGCCAGCGGCATAAATGCGGCCATCAACCGGATACCGGATGAGCTGAAAGCTGATCCCGGTTTTCTCTACGAACGCGCAAAATGGCGGCGGCGCAAACGTACCGGGGACTATGCCCTACCCATCTATCATCAGATACAGACTCCCCCTGTTTCTGATACAGGCAGGGAACGACTCTGGCATGAAAAGAAAATCATGGCCTATTGGGCGATCGGGGAAAGAAAATATCCCGACGCCTATAAACTTGTCATCAATCACGGCCTGGACCGCGGCAGGAGCTTTGCCGAGGCCGAATTCCTCGCCGGCTGGCTCGCGCTGACGAAACTGGGACAGGCGGACCGGGCCATAACGCATTTTCAGGCTCTGAAACAGGGTGTGTCCTATCCTGTCTCCCTCTCCCGCGCTGATTACTGGCTGGGTCGCGCCCATGAACACAGGCAGGATTCATCCGCCGACACATTTTACAAAGAGGCCGCCCGGTTTTCGAACACATATTACGGCTTCCTGGCCGCCGAACGCCTGGGCGCGGATTACCATATCATTTCGCTTCCACACGAATCCGATCCGGCACCGCTTGAAGCCCGATTTGAGGCCGATGAACGGGTCAGGGTCATGCGCCTGTTCGGCGAGGCCCGGGAGAGGCTTTACTTTTCGCAATTCGCTTTCCATCTGGACGACGAGGTCGGCTCACTGGAGGAACTGACGCTCTTGTCCCGACTTGCGAAAAGTTACGGCTATATGCGCCCATCCGTGCGCGCAGCAAAGCAGGCGTCACGCTTCGGGAGCATGCTGACCGAGTCCGGCTACCCCATGCCGGACGCCATCATGAACCTGCCGGATGAGTTTGACAAACCCTTTGTTCTTGCTATCGCCCGACAGGAAAGCGAATTTGAAAACAATGCCGTCAGCCACGCCCGCGCCTACGGCCTGATGCAGATGATCAACGCCACAGCCCGCGCCACCGCTCGCAAACACCGCATTCCCTATAGCCGCTCGCGTCTGACAACGGACATTGATTACAGTGCACGGCTGGGCGCACTGTACCTGCACGACCTGCTGCGCAGGTATGACGGCTCATATATTCTGGCCGCGGTCGGCTACAATGCCGGTCCCACACGTGTCAGCCGCTGGATCACAACCTATGGCGATCCGCGCAAGGGCGAGATTGACCCCGTTGACTGGCTGGAGTCGATTCCCTTTTCCGAAACCCGCAATTACGTCCAGCGCGTCATGGAAAACATGCAGGTCTACCGCGCCCGCATGAACGGCAACCGGGCACGAAACCGGGTTTACCGTGACATTACGCTCGGGGCATTTTAGTCTCCCGCACCGGGTATTCACGGCAGCGCGTTCAGCGAGGGACACAGGCCCTGGCAGTCAAGGTGTTCCCGGTGCAGGCGCCCGCATTATTCACGCCGCGCCTACTCAAGAACCCGGAATATGTCGTGGTTTCTGACCTTGGCATTGTTCTTTGCCAGATCTGCGGGGAGCTTTCCATCCTTGTTCCTGGCCCTGATGTCTGCCCCGGCTTTGATGAGAGCCGCCACCGTTTCAGCATGGCCAAACGCCGCCGCCCCATGTAGCGGTGTCCATTTGTACACGTCCCGTGCGTTGACTTCTGCTCCGGCCTCAACGAGCGCCGAAACCGTTTCAGGCACACCGTGTGCCGCCGCAAAGTGCAGCGGTGTCAAGCTGATTTTTTCACGCGCCTTGACATCTGACCCGGCTTTGATGAGCACTGTAACAGTTTCCGCCTTGCCGTACCGTACCGCTGTATGCAGGGCCGTATGGCCGTTCGTATTGTTGTGCGCACGGATATCTGCCCCGGCTTTGATGAGCATCGCCACCGTTTCAGCCGTGCCATATGCCGCCGCCATATGCAGTGTTGCCTGGCCGAAATTGTCCCGCGCATTGACGTCTGCCCCGGCCTTGATGAGCTTCGCCACCGTTTCAGCCGTGCCATGCGCAGCCGCCCAATGCAGCGGTGTCACACCGTATTCGTCCCGCGCCTTGGCATCCACCCCGGCTCTGATGAGGGCTGCGACCGCTTCAGCATGGCCATTCTGCGCCGCCCGGTGCAGCGGTGTCCAGCTGCTTTCTCCCCGCGCCTCAATATCCGCCCCGGCTTCGATGAGGGCTGCAACTGTTTCGCCATTGTCTCCCCCCGCCGCCAGGTATAGCGGTGTCATGCCATATTTGTTCCGCACATTGGCATCCGCCCCGGTTTTGATGAGGGCCGCAACCGTTTCAGCCGTGCCCAACCCCGCCGCCCAATGCAGCGGTGTGAGGGCCGCGACCTTTTCGGCATTGCCATTCAATGCCGCCATATAAAGCAATGTGGTGTCGGCTCTGGCCCGCGCTTCGACGTCCGCCCCGGCGGCCAGGCACCTCCTCACATCCGCCGCCGTGGCGCTGTCGAAGAAACGGTAATCGTTCCAAAGACCACAATCCTTCTGTGCACAAAAACCTACACAGATCAGGGTCGCGATAACCAGGATCCGGAACATGGTCGTGTCTCCCACTGGCGCGGTACGTTAATCTGTCCAGCTTATGAGTGAAAATTTACGCACCGTAAACCCACCAGAGTCCGTAGACTGCGCCAATCCGGCTGTCAAGCCTTACGCGCAATCATCAGGCCCGCGGCATGTCCCCTGGATCGCAGAGTACGAGTCGTCACAATGCGCCTGGGGCTTGACCTCGTCATGAAACTCTGGTTTTGAGGGCACAAGACAAATCGAAAAGGGAATATGTCCATGCAGGGTCTCATGATGAAACAGGAGCTGATGATCAGCGATCTGATTGAACATGCCGCCAAAGTCCACGGCAGCCGCGAAATCTATACACTGGAAACCGACCGGAGCGAGCATACATACAACTGGGGAGCCTGCGCCGCCCGGACACGCAAACTGGCCAATGCCCTGCGGGAAGCAGGCGTGAAACCCGGTGACCGGGTTGCAACCATCGCCTGGAACAATTACCGTCATATTGAAATCTATTATGCCGTGTCCGGCATCGGCGCGATTGTGCACACGATCAATCCGCGTCTCGACCCGAAACAGATTGCCTGGATGATCGGGCACGCCGAAGATAAATTTGTTATGTTCGACACCACATTCGGCCCGATTGTGGACGGAATTTACGACCTCTGCCCGACGGTCGAAAAGTGGATATGTCTTACGGACGCAGACACCAAACCCGATTACAAAGCCCCTGTCACAGACTATGAAAGCCTCATTGAAGGTGCATCGGACGAGATCGCATGGCCGCGTTTTGATGAAAATACGGCTTCTGCACTGTGCTACACATCCGGCACGACCGGCAATCCGAAAGGCGTGCTTTACTCGCACCGTTCGACCGTCCTCCACGCCATGGCGGGGGCTTTCAATGACGTGATCGGCGGCGGGTCAAATGATACAATTCTTGCTGTTGTGCCCATGTTTCATGTCTGCACCTGGGGCCTTGTCTATTCGGCTGCCATGGTCGGTGCAAAACTCGTCATGCCCGGGCCGGGCCTGGATGGAGCCTCACTGACAAAAATGATCCATCAGGAAGGTGTAACCCTGATGGGCGGCGTGCCCACTGTCTGGCTGGGTATATACAACCACATCAAACAATCCGGCGACAATGTTTCCGGTGTAAGAAAAGCCCTGGTGGGCGGGTCGGCTTTGTCGGAGTCACTCCTGCGGGCCTATGAGCTTGACCTCGGCATTCCCATGCAACAGGGTTGGGGGATGACGGAAACCAGTCCTCTCGGCGCGGCTTATACGCCTTATCCCGGAGCGGACCTGACCGATTATGAGGGCACGGTAAAACACAAGCTTTTAGCAGGTCGCCGCATCTTCGGCATTGACATGATGATCGTTGATGATGAAGGCAGGCAATTGCCCGAGGATGGCAAGACATCGGGTCATTTACTGGCAAAGGGCCCCTGGGTGGCCTCTGGCTATTTCAAGGGGGAAGGTTCGGACGCCTTTACCGATGACGGCTGGTTCCGTACCGGCGATGTCGCGGCGCTGCACCCGGACGGCTACCTCGAAATCACAGACCGCTCCAAAGACGTGATCAAATCCGGCGGCGAATGGGTGAGTTCCATCGAAGTGGAAAACGCCGCCTGTGACCACCCGCATGTGGCCATGGCCGCCTGTATCGGACTGCATCATGAAAAATGGCAGGAACGCCCGTTCCTGATCGTCCAACCTGTCCCGGGCAAGCAACCGGCAAAGAGTGAGATCAGGGATTGCATCCTTGCCAAATGCGCCAAATGGTGGCTGCCGGATGCCATCGTCTATCGGGATAAACTGCCGTTGGGTGCCACAGGCAAAATCCTTAAACGCCAACTCAAGGAAGAATATAGGGATTTCGACCTTGAAAAAGCATCATAAACCGGACACTATGCAATCAGAATCGGGAACGGGGACCACCCATCGTTTTCATGTCCCCCTGAATCTTCACGCTCCCAATCCTCGCGTTCCCGATTTCACGTCTATGTGAAGGCATGTGCGTTGCTTTTTTCGTGCGAGCCGCTAATGGGCAATCAACTTGCATCCCCGATAATCACCGCCGTTCTGGGTATGTCCAGCGCGGGCACTGCTCTGGCCCAGGATGCCATGATGTCTGATGCTGTGACATCCGAAGCGATGACGACAGTCAGGCACAGTGGGGTTTTTAGCAAAAAACGCTATAGCATCAATGGCGACTGGACAGTGGTTATCAAAGACGGTCGGACGGTCATTACTTTCAACGACAATTTCAAAACCAAGGGCGGCCCCGACCTTAAAGTGTTTCTCTCACCCAGATCCGTCGATGATTTAACCAGCAGAAACGCCTTGGACGGCGCACAATATGTCAGCGTGTTGCAGTCCAACTCCGGTGAGCAATCCTATATTCTGCCCGGCAATATCAAGCTGGATGATTTCAAAAGCGTGATCATTCAGTGCGAGGCGTTTTCCGAGCTTTGGGGCGGGTTTGATATCCCCTCACCCGCGTCCTGACGGCGGTTATGGGGTGATCGGCCCTGATCGGCTGATCTCACACTGATTTCGCGGATTTTCGGACCGCAAAAATACAATTGACGAGCTCAGTGCCGCGCTGGATTCAGGTCTCATGTATGTGGGGTTCGACATCCGCATAGCCGGATGCGGTATTCCTGTCATCTGTCACGATGAGTATGCGCCGGACGGGAGCGGGCAAACAGGAAACCCCCGTGAACATCCATTCCCGGAATTTGCGGAGCCCGGCCGCAAGATATGGCGATGCGCGATTTTGTTGAGTAATATCACAACAGAGGTTTGAGGGTATACACTTTTTCCTGTCTCCACCGCTCGCATATTCAGCGCCACGCCGGAGACTTCAATATCGACCTGTTTTTCATTGACAATAATGTTATGTTCGACACTATTCGGGTGAGTTGGTAGTCGGGACAGGGTCCGGAATGTCCGCCTCACCGTCCTCGCCCGGAATGGCATAGGAGCCGTTTAGCCAGCGGGCCAGATCAATGTCCGAACAACGCCTGGAACAAAAGGGCGCAGAGTCCCCGGCCGTATCCTTGCTGCATATGGGGCAGGTCGACCGGGTCATCTGTCGGCCTTCACATCCATATGATAACCGGTTTCCAATGAGAAACGTCTCCCCAGACGCTTCGACATTTCATGACGCCAGTCGACAAGACCGCTGTCAAGCCAGTCTCGAACAGTTTCAGGAACAGACAAAATCAACCGGGCCCCCGGAGATGTTCGTCCCGCGCGTTCCAGCATTTGCAGCGCCATCATGGACTGTGACGGGATAGACAAGGCGCCGGATTTATCCAGAATCCTCTCATCCAGAGACGGCATAGGCTTCTGCCGGGTAAGTTCGACAGTGCCAAAGCGTGACATGGGCGCAATTTTGACAATATGGGGATCAGTTTTGAAGCCGTTTTGAAGAGTTTCGATGATCTGTTCGCGGTGCTTTTTCTGCCACAAATTGGGGAAATCTACAACGATCAACCCCCCCATACCGCGCAGGCGAAGCTGCGCGGGGATCAGCTCCGCCGCCGCCTTGGCCGCATCAAAGCCGTTTCGGGCCGTCCCGCGGTCCACATCAATGGCCAGAAGCGCTCGGGTCTGTTCAATGGCCATGTCCCCGCCGCCGGGCAGTGCGATGACGGGTTCGCACGCCTCGTAAAGATGGGTCACCGCCGCATAATCAAAGATGATGTCATCTTTGAAACGGGCTTTCAGACGGTCCTCAATGCGGGTTCGGGATATCAACCCATTCATATCACCCTTGCCTATGCCGACATAATCAAGCACCGCCGCCTTGCCACGGAAGCCCTCGCGGGTAACAGACACACAAACGGCTTGTCCCCCGGTCAATTTCGGCGCATCGGGAGATGCGGGGAGTTTCAGGAAACCTGTGTGCGGGGCACCCAAATCAACAAATGCTCCCCCCAGATTCCTGTCGACAGAGATTATACGCCCCTGAAACATGTCGCCGGTTTTGGGCCGATCCGTCTCCCACGCACGTTCCAGATAGAATTCCACCGGCTTACGCCCTTCAAACACAACAATGCGGGTTTCACCCACGCCTTTATCAATGACCGCCCGGCGTTTCACGGGTCAGGTCCCGGCTGCCCGAAAAACCCGGCTGAAAACCTGTAAAACATGTTGAGCCCGTATCAGCATCAGATCTGGTACCCCGAACCGATCATCAGGTTGCGCGTTTCGAATAACGGCAAACCAACCACATTCGAATAAGAGCCGGACACATGC
The DNA here is from genome assembly GCA_014324115.1 of Hyphomonadaceae bacterium. GTDB lineage: Bacteria > Pseudomonadota > Alphaproteobacteria > Caulobacterales > Maricaulaceae > JACOMS01. The sequence continues at coordinate 9,554 of JACOMS010000072.1, read as the reverse complement.
ATAATGAAACTCTCGGCATATCCCTGAATACCGTACCCCCCGGCTTTGCCGTACCACTCTCTTGACGCGATATAATCTGCAAGCTCCGGGTTTGATAACCGCTTGAACTTTATCCGCGTTTCGACAACGCGTTGACGCAACTGTCCGTCCGGAGACATCAGCGCGACACCGGTAAATACGCGATGCGCCCGACCGGACATCAGTTTGAGGCAGTCCCGGGCCTGTTGTGCAACCTCCGCTTTGGGCAAAATGCGTCGCCCAACACCCACCACTGTATCGGCAGCCAGAATAAAGGCATCCGTCTGATTCGCAGCCACAGTAACAACCTTTTCGGCTGCCAGCCGTCCGGCACGTTGGCGAGGCAACTCCCCATCAATCGGATATTCATTGATGTCGGCCGGGACAATCACGTCAGGCACTACGCCGATTTGGGCGAGCAACTGCCGCCGACGGGGCGATGCACTGGCGAGGATCAGCCGTCCAGCGGGCACAATCAGATCTATTTGAACCGGTAGGTAATTCGCCCTTTGGTCAGGTCATAGGGCGTCATTTCAACAGTAACCTTATCGCCTGCCAGGACGCGGATACGGTTTTTACGCATACGGCCCGCTGTATGGGCAATGATTTCATGATCATTGGCAAGAAGGCGTACACGAAACGTGGCGTTCGGCAGAAGTTCCATCACTCTACCCTCAAATTCGAGCAGATCTTCTTTAGCCAAGGTCGAGTCTCATAATTTGCTCCGGTTTGTGTTAGACGTGCTATATGCAGGGATTTATGGTGAAAACAACAATTTTACAAGAATATATCCGGCTCCCGCACTGAAACCCTGCTTGACCGCAAACGGTCGCCACATATAGGTACGTGCAGATGAGGCGTTTTGCCGTGACAGTGATTGACGATCTTTGAGTTCCAGGCTAGACACAAACGTAATTAACCCTGACGATCCGGTGGATATGAAATTTGCCGATTTCGGGCTTGCGGCGAGCATTGTCAAAGCCTTGGAGGATGTCGGTTATGAAACGCCGACACCCATTCAGGTACAAACCATTCCCCACGCTTTGAAACAGCGGGACATTCTGGGTATTGCGCAGACGGGGACCGGCAAGACAGCCGCCTTTACGTTACCGACTTTGCACAAACTGGAAAAGGGACGCGCACGGGCCCGCATGCCGCGTTGTCTGGCGGTATGCCCGACGCGGGAGCTGGCTGCACAAATCGCCGAAAATGTCGAAATTTACGGGAAATATCTCAAGCTGGAAATGGCACTTCTGATTGGCGGTGTATCCTTTGGAGAGCAGGATGCCAAGCTCGCAAAAGGGGTGGATATTCTGATTGCCACACCCGGACGGTTGCTGGATCAGTTTGAGCGCGGGAAAATCCTTCTGACCGGTGTGCAGACACTGATTGTCGATGAAGCCGATCGCATGCTGGATATGGGCTTCATCCCGAGTGTTGAGAAGATATTCAATCTGACGCCGTTTACGCGGCAGGTTCTGTTTTTTTCGGCAACCATGCCGCCTGAAATCCGGAGTCTGGTTGATCGGTTTTTACATCAGCCCGTGCGCATTCAGTTGGCATCGAAGAATAAAACCGCTGACACGGTGACCCAGAAAATTGTGCGCATGCCCACATCGGACGCGAGACAAAAGCGAACGGCGCTGCGATGGATTATCGACAACTGCAATGTCGGGAACGGAATCGTATTCTGCAACCGCAAGAGGGATGTTGACATTGTTGCACAGTCACTTCGGGTGCACGGTCACTCGGCCGCGCCTATCCACGGCGATCTGGATCAGTCACAACGCACCAAAACGCTGGAAGGCTTCAGAAACGGCGATCTGAAACTGCTCGTCGCCAGTGATGTCGCGGCTCGCGGCCTGGATATCCCCGAGGTGACCCATGTGTTTAACTATGATGTGCCGTATTATGCCGAAGACTATGTTCACCGTATCGGCCGGACAGGCCGCGCAGGCCGCAGGGGTGAGGCGATCACACTGGTGACACGGCTGGATGATAAATCCTACGCCGCCATCCTTGATCTGATCAAAGTGGATACCATTGAAGCGCTCAAAATACCCGGGATCAAGAACTTCCCGAAAGACAGTGGACGGCGGGCATTCCGAAGCTCGGGCAGAAGAAAAAGCCACAGCTCCGGGTTCAGGAAGAAAACGATACACAAACCAATAAAATAATACCGAAAATCCCGGGCCGAATTTTCTCCGGACAAGCAAGACCACAATCAGAGCCGCAACGGAGGCCTTGATGAGGATGTTCCGGTGTATTTAGCATGACGCCGTCACTAATTTGTCAAACAGATGATCAAATTTATCCCACATTTGCTCCAGTACCTCGTCCTCTTCCTGCGTCAAACAATGCCCTGTGGACGGGATCAGGACTTCCCGGCAGTCTGGAATGGTTTTCAGACAGCTGTATGAATTCACCTCTGTCACCACAAACGTATCCACTTCAGCCGAAATCAGGGTAACGGGTATGTCGAGCTTTTCGAGATAGCCATCAGAGAGGATCAATTCACTGCTTTCGATAAATTCAGCGCCGTACTGATTGGTTATGCCGCCAACGCGCGGTTCCGGATAGCGCGTGAAAAGTGCGTCACGATAATACAACCTTCGGGCATTCGAACTGCAATCCGACCCGACTGTATAATCCAGCCCGCCCGGCTGCCAGTTATCCTGCCCAGCACGTAATTCCCGGCTTTGCCCAACCTTCGGCTCCAGTTCATCAGGCTCTGCACGCGGTCATCGTCACATACCGGATTTAATGAGTCCTGACCCTAGGCCCCACAGGATTCCCTGATGATAATTTCGGTCTCCAGACGCTCGGACACCATATTGATGCCGTCGCGGGCATTAAGCAGTTTGGACACCATCAGCCTTCCGGCCGTTGTAAAATCCTGACGGACTGTTGTCAGGGCCGGTTGGCTGTAACGGGCAAATATGACATCATCATAGCCGACAACGGATACATCGTCCGGCACGGAAATGCCGTTTCGTACCAGAGACCGTATGGACCCGATGGCAATGGCGTCACTGGCGGCAAATATACCGTCAAACCTGACCTGACTGTGGATAAGCGAGTCGACGGCTGCCTGCGCGGATTCGATTTCAAAATGAGCCGTGCTGATTAGTATCTCGTCGGCTGTAATGTCATAACGGCGCAGCGCTTCGACGTAGCCCTCGTGCCGTTGCCGGATTTCGGGGGCCTCGCGATCCCCGATAAAGACGACTTTACGCCGCCCCAAACGCAGAAGGTGCAGGGTCGCACGGCAACCGCCACGCGTATTATCGCTGCCGACGGAACAGTACTTCTGCTCCGGCAGGTTGCTGCCCCACACAATGAAGCATTTCTCGGTTTCAGACAGCCGGTTCAGGTGCTCGTGCAGAAGACTCTGACCCAAAAAAATTACCCCGTCGGTGCGGGTACGCTCAATAAAATTTTGGAGGTCATCATAGGTTTGCGGTGTGGTATGAGACACGACAAAATCGCATTTACTCTCATGCGCCGCTTGACCGATACCACCGAGAATCTCCAGAAAAAACGGATCCAGCAACCAGCTGTCGCGACCTTGCGGGGCAGGTACGACAACACTGAATAATGCAACAGCTTGGTTGAGCGATCCCGGCGTGTTGGATTGAAAGCCGTAGCTGTGTTCACGGGCCAGTTTCCAGATGCGGCGTTTGGTGCGGACATTAACCGCCGGATGGTCGTTGAGGGCGCGTGACACTGTCGCAATCGACACACCGGCTATGCGGGCGACATCTTCCATTCGCGTTTTTTTCATACTCACGGATTCGTTTTCGGAATTAGTCTTGAGCAACGTAGTCAGGGTCCCACTTGTGGCGGGTCGAATTGACAAAAAACAGGCTTATAGCCGCGAGGCAGAGCGAGAATGCACCGACCAGAAAAATCAAAATCGTATCACCGCCAAGCAGGTTTTTCAAAATTGTACTCATAATACTGGCGACAACGAGCTGCGGTAACACGATGAAGAAATTAAAAATTCCCATATAGACACCCATTTTCAGCGGCGGAATACCATTGGAGAGAATGGCGTAGGGCATGGTCAGCACCGAAGCCCAGGCCACACCGACACAGATCATGGACAGAATCAGCATATCGGGATGACTGAACAGGACGTAGGATGCAAATCCGGCAGCGCCCACCAGCAGATTGACGGCGTGGGTCAGACGCAGCCCCAGTTTCCCGGCAATAACCGGCAAAACAAAGGCGTAGGCGGCGGAAACCAGACTGTACACACCAAACATAATCCCGACCCAGTCACCGGCATCCTGATAGGTCCCGGACCCGGCATCGGTCGTACCGAAATAATTCTCCGCCACGGCAGGAGTGGTGAATATCCACATCACAAAAAAACCAACCCAGGAAAAGAACTGAACGACGGCGAGCTGTTTCATAATCGGCGGCATCGCGACGAGATCATCAATAATATGTGTCAGAAAATTCTGTTTTCCACCCAGTCCCATCAGGATTGACCGAATGAAAAACAACACTCCCAGAACCGCGAAGCCGCCGCCGATAACGTAAAGCTCCTCCTCCCAGCTCCGGTCGATAATAAGGAATATCAACAACAGCCCGCCGACAATCGTGACTGCACCCCAAAGATTGTAGAATGATACGGACCTGTCGACGGGACCGGCATAATCATCCTTTTTGCCCTTGGCCGCATCGGCCGCTTCAAAGGCTTTGACTTCCTCGCGGGAATACTCACCGGTTGTCACAACTGTCCAGGCGATGGTGATAATCACCGCCGCCGCGCCGATGGCGAAGGCGTAGACAACATTATCGGGCACACGCCCGTTGATGACTTCATTTGACACACCGCTCCATGTCAGGATTTGCGGCAACCAGGATCCCAGAACCCCCCCGACGCCGATGAAAAAAGTCTGCATGGCGAAGCCGATGGTGCGCTGTTGTTCCGGCAGCTTGTCACCGACAAAGGCCCGGAACGGTTCCATGGATACGTTAATCGATGCGTCAAGCACCCAAAGCGAGGCGACCGCTATCCAGAGTGATGGCGCATTCGGCATGAATGTGAGGGCAACCGCCGCCCAAATGGCGCCTGCAACGAAAAACGGGCGACGACGACCGAAACGGGTCCAGGCATTATCACTGAAATGTCCGACCAGGGGCTGGACGACAAGACCTGTCAATGGCCCGGCTAACCAGTAAATGGCAAGTGATTCGACATCAGACCCCAAAGTCTGAAAAATCCGGCTGGCATTCGCCCCCTGTAGCGAAAAAGCCATTTGAATACCGAAAAAACCAATTGCCATATTGGCGATCTGGACCAAGCTCAGGGTTGGTTTATTCATGCCCTGCGCAATGTTGTTGTCTGTATTCATGATGTTCCCCAAAGCCGAATTCAACACCTTGCCATGTGCCGGACGTGCCAAAGCGTGCGCCTGCAATTTCATGCAATAATTGCACAAAAAATGCAAATTTCAATGTTGATCGGTTATATTTTCAGGAGATAACCGTGGACGGTGACGGGGCAAATCCGAATCCTCACCGGCGAGGAGATATCATTCCTTCACCCGTTCTGACCCAATGAAATACAGGCCTGCACTCCGGCACGGGACGCCCCGACGATGACACAGGTTTTTTCATTCCTATCCGCCTGTGACGGACATATGCCGCCTCGTAGCGGGCTGCGCCTTTCGTTCCCTGATCGAGAAATCATGGGCCTGGGGTTTGGCGATCATGGCTTTATCCAACGCCGCATGAATGACCCGGCCCGGGTTTTCTGACCGGACGGCCTCGCGTAAGTCCAGATGGTCGTCCCGCCCAAGACACATGTAGATGCGGCCCGTACATGTTACACGCACCCGGTTACATCCGGCGCAAAAATTATTCGTGAGCGGCGTGATAAAACCGAGCAGGCCACCCGTCTCCCGAACACGGACGTATCGCGAGGGACCACCCGTGCGCAGCAGCGTGTCCAGAAGCGTATATTTTTTCTCCAACCCCTCCCGAATTTCGGTCAGCGGCACATACTGGTCTACCCGATCCGCATCAATCTCGCCCATGGGCATGACCTCGATCAACGTCATATCCATATGGTGACCATGGGCCCAAGTCAGAATAGATGGGATTTCGGTCTCATTCACATTCCTGAGTGCCACCGTATTGATCTTGATATGAAGACCGGCATTCCGGGCTGCATCCATACCCCGTAAAACCTGCCCAAGCACGTTGCGCCGCGTCAGCCGGGCAAAGACGTCTGCATCAAGACTGTCAAGTGATACGTTGATGCGTTTGATACCCGCGGCCTTCAGGTCCCGGGCGTATTTTTCCAGCAATACTCCATTGGTCGTCAAGGTCAGTTCTTCGAGTTCACCCCTATCCAGACAGTCCCCAAGACTGCGGACAAGTCTTAAAATATCGCGCCGAACCAAGGGTTCGCCGCCCGTCAGCCTGATTTTGCGCACACCCCGAGCAATAAAGGCCGCGCATATGGTTTCAAGTTCTTCCAGTGACAGGATTTCAGACTTCGGCAGAAAGGTCATCTTTTCGGCCATGCAGTAGGCGCAACGCAGGTCGCACCGGTCCGTCACCGACAGGCGAAGATAGGTTATATTTCGCCCGAAACCGTCTACAAGCGGTGAGTCCATCTACAAGCTACAAGCGGTGAGTCCATGGCTGACCCTATCATGGCGAGAGAGGGGTTCAAAGGCCGATATTCAAGGCAGGACGGACCGCCCTGCATAGGCCGCAGTTTCACCCAGCTCTTCTTCGATCCGCAAAAGCTGATTATATTTGGCCAACCGATCAGAACGCGCGAGCGAGCCTGTCTTGATCTGCCCGCAATGGGTGGCCACAGCCAGGTCAGCGATAGTTGTGTCTGCCGTTTCGCCTGACCGGTGACTCATGACTGCGGTAAAACCGGCCCGGTGCGCTAAATCAACTGCATCAAGTGTTTCAGATAACGTTCCGATTTGATTAACTTTTATGAGAATGGAATTGGCCGCTCCCCGATCAATACCCCCGGCCAGCCTTCCCAGATTGGTCACAAACAGGTCGTCGCCGACAAGCTGACAGTCGTGTCCGAGGCGCGACGTTAAATGCACCCAACCATCCCAGTCATCCTCGGCCATGCCGTCTTCAATGGATATGACCGGATAGGCTCTCACCAGAGCTTCCAGATAATCGGCAAATTCCGTGGAGGTGAAAATCTCGCCTTCGCCTTCAAGATGGTAAGTCCCGTCCCGGTAAAATTCGGTTGAGGCTACATCAAGGGCCAGATAAATATCATGGCCGGGTATGTAACCCGCCGCCTCTATGGCCTGCATAATATAATCAAGCGCTTCACTGGACGATGCCAGTCCGGGGGCAAACCCGCCTTCATCTCCGACATTTATGTTATGACCTGCCGCTTTCAGTCTGGTCCTGAGGGCATAAAAGGTCTCCGCACCCATGCGCAGGGCGTCGGAAAATGTTCCTGCCCCGACCGGCATGATCATGAATTCCTGCACGTCAATCGGGTTATCGGCATGCGCCCCGCCATTGATGATGTTCATCATCGGCACGGGTAGAAGGTGGGCGCCGACCCCTCCGACATAACGGTAGAGCGGTGCGCCTTGTGACACCGCGGCCGCCCTGGCGGTCGCAAGCGAAACACCGAGGATGGCATTGGCACCCAAACGGGCCTTGTTCCCGGTCCCGTCCAGTTCAATCAGGATTTGGTCAATGCCGCGCTGATTGGCGGCATCCAGGGCGTAAAGTGTATCGGCGATTTCACTGTTTACATTATTGACGGCGCTTAGAACGCCCTTTCCGGCAAACCGCGTTTTATCACCGTCACGAAGCTCAACCGCTTCATGGGCTCCCGTCGATGCGCCGCTTGGGACAGCCGCGCGCCCCAATGCCCCGTCCGCAAGGCTGACATCAACTTCAAGGGTTGGGTTGCCGCGACTATCCAGAATTTCCCTGGCGAAAATCTCTTCAATCACGGCCATGGGAGTTTTCTACTGACGCTGAGATAAAAATCCTGGCCCATCCGGAAGTAGAAATCTAGTTTCCGGGTTCCAAAACTTGGCGGCCTTTGTACATACCGCTTTTCAAGTCGATATGATGCTGGCGCCGCAGTTCGCCGCTGTCCTTGTCTTCCACATAATTCACAGTGTTCAGACTGTCATGAGCGCGACGGTGACCACGGCGTGATCTGGAAATTTTACTTTTTGGAACGGCCATTTTCGGGCTCCATTTCTGAACGCAAACGGCACGAGGCACTGACCCAGCCGCTGGAGATCACGGGTATGTCCTGATGAGATGGCTCCGCAAGCAGGACTCGAACCTGCGACCCAGTGATTAACAGTCACTTGCTCTACCAACTGAGCTATTGCGGATCACCGTCTCAAACGTGGGCACCCCATAGCGAAAACGCGACACATGGACAAGTCAAAAATACGCTTCCCCAGCCTGTCCGGCAAAAAAAGGAAGCCGAAGCACCCGAACGCACGCCCCTCAGGCTGGCCGCCGGGTTCGACGGGATTGGCTGTCTTGAGCAGGTCCATCGCTACTGTCCTGGAGACCCGATCGGTCATGGGCAGTCTCCGGCATATCGCAAAAGGTGTATCGGGTGACATTGTCTTTACCCCGGCTTAGCCGACCGCCCGCGGGAACAGCTTCTGCATGAGGCCGCGCTTGTACAGTTTCAGGGTGGCAACCTGTCCTTCCCGGGCCTCAATCAAATCGTCGAGGGAGGACAGGCAACCGGCAATCTCGCGCTGTTCCGGGAGCGAAGGGAGGAGTAACGGGAAGCTCGTAAACGTAGCCATTCTAAGCGATGGCACCGTAGAACCAACGGAGAATCTCAAAAAATGGTGACGATTCCGCTCAATCCAAAAATATAGAAAAAGCCCCGAGTTTTCGCCAAATTCTGTAATCGCGTAAGCTCTTTGGTGAAGATCAAATTTTCCACAAAAATATCTGGGCGAAAATTCTTTGCCCTCGCCTGCGACTATAATTGCTTCGCAATCAAAAATAAAACGCGATGACCGTCGCCTGTCATTGGAGCGATCAAAAAAAGCGTAGTCCCCCTCTTCTTCGGAATCCTCCCTGTTTGAAGCCCCGGTCGCCACAGAAGCCACCTCCCCCAGCCGCTTCACCTGCCACGGCGGGGCGTCCCGGAACTCGGGAAAGCGCAGAGCCGGGGTGGCCTCCCCCGGGGCCGGAAACAGCCTCTGCATCAATCCGCGCTTGTGCAGTTTCAGGGCGGAGACCTGTCCTTCCCGGGCCTCAATCAGGTCGTCAAGGGAGGACAGGCAGCCAACTATCTCACGCTGTTCGGCAAGCGAAGGAAGGGGGATTTTGAGATTTCTCAGGTGTGAAGCGTAAAGGTGCACCACTGAATACCCTTGTGCATATCGTGCTATTTCTTTCCGGCCTGCACTATTGAGAAAATAGGCAAGGAAAACGCCATCGGGCGCCCCCCGTAAGATATTTATGTCACCGCCAAGGGCAATCCCGGAACTTTCGACACAACATGCCCGCGCCATATCCAGCGGGTCTTC
>JACOMS010000071.1 GCA_014324115.1 Hyphomonadaceae bacterium | reverse complement strand
GTCGCAATCCGTTATGACAGATGCGCGCACACTTTTTTCTCTGCTGTCCTCATCGCGGCCATCGTCACATACTGGATTTAATGAGTCCTGACCCTAGAACCGACTTGAGATAGAGAACCGTACATTCCGGCCGGGAAGCGGCACCTGATCCTTCAGGAAAGATGTGTGCTGACGCGCTTCCTCATCAAGGATATTGAGTACAGCCAGATTGAGACGCACATCCCGGGCACCGGCGGGGGCTTTCCATGTCACGAAACCATTGACCAGCGCATGGCTTTCGGTTGGCAGTTCACCGGCAGCGATATCGTCCTGTTTGGCCGCGAAATCGACTTCACCGCGGAACCTGAAACGATCCGACCCGGCCTCAATACCTCCCAAAAGAGAGAGCGGCGGGATGCGCGGCAGATTACCCGCATCTGTCTCAGCCCGAACATATTCGGCCAGACCGTCAACACGGATATTGAAGTTGCCGACCTTGGCGATGTCTGCGGCGCCCTGGACCTCGAAACCCCTGAATGTTGCATCTTCGCCGACAAACCTGAAGACTGGCAAACCGTCCTCCTCCTCACCGGTTTCGATCTCGTAGATGTAATCGTCATAGTCCGTGTAGAACACATTGGCCGTCAGGGAATGGCTGTCCCCGCGATAACGGAAGAACCCTTCAATACCTGTGGCGGTTTCCTTCTCCAGGGTCGGATCACCGACTTCAAACTGTTGCGTCGCCAGGTGCGGCCCGTTTGAGAAAAGCTCTTCAGCCGCCGGGGCCCGTTCCGTACGAAACACGGTCCCGCCAACACGCACAGCCTCTGTCATGTGAACATCGCCACCACCCGAAATACTGAACAAATCAAAACTGCGATCAGCCTCGGTTGTGGAATTTTCCAAGTCTGTTTTTTCGAAACGGGCAGCCGCTTCCAGATGGAAATCATTGAATTCCAGTTCCTGGAACGTATAGACGCCAATCTGGCCGGTTGTGGTGGGCGGTACGAAAGCCTCCGCACCAATGGCGGAGAAATCACGCTCACGATACTGCGCACCGTAGGCGGCACGCCAGCCGCTTTTCTTGCGTTGAACGGCCTCAAGGCGCACTTCATAGCCTTCATTGGCAAAGACAGTTCCGGCCTCACCGCTCGGTTCGAACTCGGTATGTTCGTAATCGGCATAACCGCCAAAGAATTGAACGCGCTCGAAAAATCCGTCGAGGTTGACGGCACCGTTTACGTCAAGACGGGTTTGCTCCAGATCAATGGTAACACCACCTTCTTCCTCTCCGTGCTCCTCTTCGTCGTGACCTTCCCCGTCTTCATGTTCGTCTTCATCGTGATCTTCGCCTCCGTGTTCATGTCCTTCCCCATGACTATGGCCGCCGGGGAGACCATAACTGCTCTCGAAACGGTGCACGGAAAAGCCGAGAAACCCCTTATGACCGACATGGGACAGGCCGCCTGAAACAGACTGCTGTTCGGCAAAAGAGTTTTCCAGATCTCCCGTATCAGGCATCCCTTCTTCCCCTTCATGCTCATGTTCATCGTGTTCTTCCTCTTCCTCCCCGTGTTCGGCCTCTTCGGCCATGTGGAATATCCCACTCTCGGCCTCACCGGGAATTTGGTAGTTGTCTGACTGACGCCACGTACCATCCAGATGCAGGACGAGATTTGACCCGATAGCATAGTCAATGGATCCCGCCGTTTCACGGCCCAGATCCACCGATGACGCACCGATGCGCACAGCGCCGTCGACACCGCCTCCCGGCATGTTCTGCGGGATACGCCCGTCGATCACATTGACGATTCCGCCGGAGCCGGATGAACCGTAACGAAGGAGCGAGGCCCCGCGTACCACTTCGATGCGTTCAGCCTGAGCCGGTTCAATAGCCACTGCATGGTCAGGAGAAGCGGATGAGGCGTCGATTGAGCCGATACCGTTCGTGAGAACACGGACACGGTCACCGCCCAGACCGCGGATGATCGGGCGAGACGCACCGGCACCGAATTGCGTTGACGAGACGCCGGGCTCTGTTTTCAATGTTTCACCGATCGTCGCGGCAAGACGGTCTTCAAGTTCGTCCCCGCTCAGGACGGATACACCGGTAAAGGTCTCGTCAATCGTGCGAATCAGGGGTGATCCGGTAACGATGATTTCGTCCTCCGGATCAACGGATTGTGCGTATGCCATGCAGGGCAGAGACACGGACAGGAGAATGGCCGCCGCAGAACTGCGACGGAAAGATATAGTGGACATGTTTTTCCATGGGAATTGTGTTTCAGATGTGCTGATGAATGCGCCGCCCCCGGAATCCGCGAGCCAATACGCGCGGGAGTTACAAACTCCGGGCGGTCTGACGGGGTTAGATGCAGGAAACGGGTGGGCCCCTCGGGGGCGGCGCCCGGCCGCCTGCCCCCGGGTACGTTGCCGATACATATGCCTTACGAAAAACCGTTTCGGCAGGGGACGTGACCACTGTATCAGCAAGCGCTGACGGTGGGTTTACGCCGTCCTGTTCCGATGCAATAACCTCGATTTCGCACTGTATACCGTCATGGCCATGATCGTGATGACCATGTGCACTGGCATGGGAAACCGCAAAGCTCTGCATAAGCAGAAACAGCGCCACGAAGACAATTCCGGGCCATTTATGTAATACTATAACCACAACGGGCCTTGTATACCAAAATCAGCGAACGTCCAGCCCGTTTTTCATGAAATTTTTATCACGCATGCCGATCCCTTGCCCGACTGTATCGTGTCCGGCCATTTGGGGCGTCATCTCACCTCTTGCGAAAATACCGCGACAGGTTACATCCGCCGGGTGACAGACCTGTCCAGAATCCGCAATTTTTCCATCGTGGCACATATTGATCACGGCAAATCGACACTCGCCGACCGTTTGATCCACCACTGCGGCGGACTGTCTGATCGCGAGATGTCCGAACAGGTTCTCGACAATATGGACATTGAGCGGGAGCGGGGCATAACGATCAAGGCGCAAACCGTGCGCCTTGACTACAAGGCCAGGGACGGAAACAGGTATATTCTGAATCTGATGGATACGCCCGGGCATGTGGATTTCGCCTATGAAGTGTCGCGATCCTTGTCGGCCTGCGAGGGCTCAATTCTGGTGATTGATGCTTCGCAAGGCGTGGAGGCACAGACGCTGGCCAATGTTTATCAGGCGATTGAACATGACCATGAGATCGTATCTGTACTCAACAAAATTGACCTGCCCGCCGCCGAACCGGAGCGCGTCAGGGAACAGATCGAAGAGGTAATCGGCATTGACGCATCGGACGCCATTGAGTGTTCCGCCAAGACCGGCGCAGGCATCGAAGAGGTGTTGGAAGCCATTGTGATGCGCCTGCCGCCGCCTTCGGACGGTGACCCGAACGCACCGCTTAAGGCTATGCTGATTGACGCGTGGTATGACCAGTATATGGGCGTGGTCGTATTGTTCCGTGTCATGGAGGGCACTCTCGGGAGGGGCATGAAAATTCGCACCATGGCAACGGGGGCGTCCTACACCGTTGACAAGCTCGGTGTGTTCCGGCCCAAACCCGGGGATTTGGAGGAAATCGGCCCCGGTGAGGTCGGCTTCTTCACCGGCTCTATCAAGGAAGTGGCCGCCGCTGCCGTGGGTGATACGATTACCGGGGAACGCCGCCCGGCTGCTACACCTCTGCCTGGATTCAAACCGGCCCGGCCGGTCGTATTTTGTGGCATCTTCCCGGCCGACACCAATGACTTCGAAGATTTGCGGAGTGCCATGGAGCGACTGCGCCTGAATGATGCGAGTTTTTCTTACGAGGTGGAGACATCCGCAGCGCTCGGTTTCGGCTTCCGTTGCGGTTTTCTGGGACTGTTGCATCTGGAAATCATCCAGGAACGACTGGAGCGCGAATTCGAGCTCAACCTGATCACAACGGCGCCGAGTGTCGTCTATACCATCGCAATGAAGGACGGCAGCGGGATGCACCTCCACAACCCCGCCGACATGCCTGATGTCATGGCCATTGACCATATTCAGGAACCGTGGATCAAGGCCACCATCATGAGTCCGGATGAATATCTGGGCGGTATCCTCAAGCTCTGCCAGGATCGCCGGGGTGTGCAGACCGCACTGACCTATGTCGGCAAACGCGCCATGATCGAATATGAACTGCCGCTCAATGAGGTCGTATTTGATTTTTACGACCGGCTGAAATCCGTATCCAAAGGCTATGCGAGCTTTGATTATCAGCCTGTCGGCTTACGCGAAGGTGATCTTGTGAAAATGAGCCTTCTTGTAAATGCCGAACCTGTTGATGCGCTCTCCATGCTCGTGCACAGATCAAGGGCCGAAAGCCGCGGTCGCGCCATGTGCGAAAAGCTTAAAGAGCTCATCCCGAGGCACCTGTTCAAAATACCCGTACAGGCCGCCATAGGCGGCAAAATCATTGCCCGTGAAACCATCGCGGCCCTGCGAAAGGACGTGACGGCCAAATGCTACGGCGGCGACGTGTCACGGAAACGGAAGCTTCTGGACAAGCAGAAAGCGGGCAAAAAACGGATGAGACAGTTCGGCAAGGTGGAGATACCGCAGGAAGCGTTTATTGCGGCACTGAAGATAGATGACGGCTGATGATCAGCCAGTGTCCTGACATCAGACGGCAATTCCATGCCGTCTTTGATCAAACCCGGCTTTCGCGCCCGGGAGCGTTTTCACCGGCCCGGCACCCGATGAACCCGGCACCCGATGAAAAGGTGACATGTTCCGGATCCGGCGGGGGCGCAACGGGCGAAGCCCTGTGTATACCCACCGGGGTTATCACCGCGGGCAGCCGTTCTGGCTATGATGTGCCCACCTCTGCCTTGGTGTGACGAATACGACCGGGAAAATGGGCCTGCGCACGACGAACATCTCTGTTGAAAGCTTCTCCCGGCAACACAGGATCAAGAGCGGCCAGCATCGCACGGCTGACTTTTTCATATTGATGTTTTCCTTTAACCGTCAGATAAAGTCTGGATCGGCGCCTGTCCTTCGGGTCAGCCCTCTTTTTGACCAGCCCATCCTGCACGAGAGAGGCCGTTGCCCGGCTGACAATACCCTTGTCCATGGGAGTCATCGCGACAACTTCCGCGGCGGACCGGGCCGGTCGATCGGCAATGGCAGCCAAAACCCGCCATTTGCTGAGATTCAAATCGCTGTGAGTTTTAACGAGTTCGGTCGTGTGGCGCGTGATCATATCGGCCAGAACGGTCACCTGATAGGGCCAAAAATCGTCAAGGCGTATGGGTATATCAAATGTTTTTTGAGTCATTTCATGAACCTGCAATTTATTGGTTGTGATGACAAGTAAATCATGTTAGTCGTTATCGCAACATAATTTATGTAAACGGGGACATGGGACATGCCTGATCCAATTGATAACCCGGCCGGGCTGGACGGATTTGAATTTATCGAATTTTCCGCACCTGAAAAAGGCGTTCTGGAGCCTGTTTTCGAGACCATGGGTTTTACACAAATCGCCTGCCACCGTTCCAAGGATGTTGAGTTGTGGCGGCAGGGCGGGATTAACCTGGTTACCAATTACGCGCCTGAAAGTCCGGCCTTTTATTTTGCCCGCGAACACGGCCCGTCGGCCTGCGGTATGGGTTTTCGCGTCCGGGATGCCCGCGTGGCCTATGACCACCTGTTGACGGCAGGCGCGGAACCTGTCGAGATGAAAACCGGCCCGATGGAACTTCGTATTCCGGGCATTCGCGGTATCGGCAATGCCATTATCTATCTTATTGATCGTTACGCTGATGAAGGCGACAGCGGCTTGTCCATCTATGACATTGATTTCGAGTACTTGGACGGTGCCAACATATGGCCGCAGGGATGCGGGTTCAGATTGATTGATCATCTCACCCATAATGTTTATGGCGGACGAATGAACTATTGGACAGATTTTTACCGGAAGCTCTTTAATTTCCGTGAAATCCGTTATTTTGACATCAAGGGCGAATATACGGGCCTGACCTCCAGGGCATTGACGGCACCGGACGGGAAAATTCGCATTCCCCTGAACGAAGAAGGCAAATCCGGCGGCGGCCAGATTGAGGAATTTCTGCGTGAATTCAACGGCGAAGGCATCCAGCATATCGCACTCATTTGCGACAATCTGGTGGAATGCCGGGATCGCCTGGCTGAAAGAGGCGTACCGTTTATGACTGCACCGCCCGCCGCCTATTACGAAATGCTTGATGAGCGTCTACCCGGGCATGGCCAACCTGTCAACGATATTGAAACGCGGGGCATCCTGCTCGACGGCACGACCGAAGGCGGTGAACCGCGGCTCCTGTTGCAGATATTCGCACAGCCGCAAATCGGCCCGGTCTTCTTTGAGTTCATCCAGCGGATCGGCAATTACAGGGACGGTTTTGGCGAAGGCAATTTCAGGGCACTTTTTGAATCCATTGAACGCGATCAAATCGAACGCGGCGTTCTGGAAACCGCGTAAGGAGCTGAATATGGGCAGGCAACCGGACATCAGGGGGTTCCACCACGTCGCCTATCGCTGCAGGGACGCAAAGGAAACAGTCGGATTTTATAGCGGCCTGCTCGGAATGGATTTCCAGCTTGCGATTGCCGAGGATCGCGTCCCGTCCACCGGAGAACATAACCCATACATGCACATCTTTCTTGATGCAGGCAATGACAATGTGCTGGCCTTTTTCGAGCTGCCTGAACAGCCTGACATGGGGCGGGATGAAAACACGCCCGTCTGGGTGCAGCACATCGCCATGCGTGTTGACAGTGTGGACGCACTGTTATCGGCCAAAGCCCACCTGGAAGAGAACGGCATAGACGTGCTCGGCCCGACCCATCACGGTATTTTTGAGAGCATTTATTTCTTTGATCCCAACGGACATCGTCTTGAACTCGCCGCTGATATCGGCACACCGGAACAAATGGCAAAGCTGCATCGGGTCGCTCCGGACATGTTGAGGGAGTGGTCAGAGACCAAAAAAGCACCGGGACACGCGGCCTGGCTGCACAAAAATACCGGAGAAGAGACTTGGATTCGATGACCGTCAGGGATTTATCTGAATGTGCCAGGACTGAACGACATGATTTCCGGGCTGTACTACATCGGGAAAATTTATGAAACTCGCATCTCTTAAGCATGGCCGGGATGGCCGTCTCATTGTTGTCTCCAGGAACCTGACCAAGGCCACGGACGCCGGTCACATCGCCCCGGCATTGCAAGCCGCACTGGACGATTGGAATGCACAGGCACCGAAATTGCAGGCGTTGTATGAGCGTCTCAATGTCGGCGAGGTTGAGAGTTTCGATTTCGATCAAGCCGCCTGCGACTCTCCCCTGCCGCGGGCCTATCAGTGGGTGGATGGATCGGCCTATCTCAATCACGTCGAACTTGTCCGCAAAGCCCGCGGAGCCGAAGTACCGGAAAGTTTTTATTCCGACCCGCTCATGTATCAGGGCGCGAGCGATACTTTTATCGGGCCGCGAGATGATATTGTGGTCGAAAGCGAAGATTACGGTATAGACATGGAAGCGGAACTGGCCGTCATCACGGACGATGTGCCCATGGCCGTCACGCCGGAAGGGGCCGCCGGTCACATCAAACTCATTATGCTGGTCAATGATGTGTCTTTGCGGGCCTTGATCCCGAATGAGCTGCGAAAGGGATTCGGTTTCCTGCACGGCAAAGCCTCATCCGCCTTTTCACCGGTGGCCGTCACGCCGGACGAACTCGGTGACCGGTGGCACAACAGCACAATCGACCTGCCGCTGCTGGTCGACTATAACGGTGAGCCCTTCGGCAAAGCCAATGTTAAAACCGACATGACATTCAACATGGCCGAGCTTGTCGCCCACGCCGCCAGAACCCGCTGCCTCGGCGCAGGTACCATCGTCGGCTCCGGCACTGTGTCCAATACATTCGAGGGCGGTGAAGGCAGGAAAATAAAAGACGGCGGCGTCGGCTACAGCTGCATCGCCGAAATCCGCATGATTGAGAAAATCCGGACCGGAGAGACGATCACACCGTTTATGGGCTTTGGTGATACGGTCGGCATTGAAATGGATGACACCGACGGCAATTCCGTCTTTGGCCGGATCGAAAACAAAATCAGCCCGTATGACCGGAGCATATAGGAAAGGCTGTTTTTACGACAGACGGGACATGATTCACCCCCGGATTCATACCGGCAAACTTCGCCTGCCCTGAATTCCCGAACATGCTCGGGGAGAGGAACCTGCTCCGGGTGTCATCCGCTATGGACAACAGGGGTTGTCTGTAACGGCGGGCGGTTTCAGTTGCATACGAACAGGTTTGACTTTAATCCGTGGCACGCAACGGCCAGCCGCAGGTGCGGCACATTTCCGACCGTGAAGCGACTTGTTGGGCACTCACTCGCATGGACCAAATTCATACCTTGACAAAAGGAAACAATTCGGACAGATTGCGGGGTATTTGTAGCACGGTGGGCAATCAACCAATGACAATATGCGAACGGGTCATTAAATTCACCTCCGGGAATTCCGGGACGACCGGGAGCGAAACTGCCAAGGGGCTGTTCGGCCCCGATTCGGGGCTGGCCCGCATAAAGTCTCATATAAGAAAGTGACTGGCGGACGGGCGCCTGCACCGGGAAGGCAAGGGCGGGATCATTGACTCTTATCGCTATTATGCGGTGAAGTCGACGGGTGAAGACGAGCCGCGCAAGAACGGGCACCACGGAGGCGGAGCACGCAAGTGACCGGGACAGGCCGCAGGCAGACATGGCGCAGCAGCAGGAGGACGCTACTGCCCTGCAAGACAGGGCCAAACAGACACTCTCGGACCGGCTGTGGCCGCCGGACAGGGACCAACAACCCGGGGCCGGGCGGGACAGGGAAACCACGGATCGGAAATCGCGCCTTGGCGGCTGGCCCGTCTGGATAGGTATGGGGCTCGCGGTGGTCGCGATCCTTTATTTTGTTCTCAGGTGATATGGAAAAGGGTAGTGTCAAGCTCCCGGCAGGCGGACCATTCGCACCTTCGGCACCGAGACCTGATTGATCCGGTAGATATTCTTGCGAGCGCCATATGGACATGAGTGGTGTGTTCGGTGTCATAATTTTTGTCGTGGCCCTGCTTTTCGTTTTGTGGATCTGCATCATTCTGCCCGCGCAAATGGCGACGTGCCGGGGACGTTCCGCTATCGGTCAGGTACTTATTTCCCTGATTTCCTCCCCTGTTGTAGCAATAATCGCCCTGTTGGTGTCGGGTGTTCCCTATCGCCCTGACGACCGGGACATCTGACTATGGGGTTTTACGGGGGACGCTCCTATTGGCTGATCTCCTATTGGCACAAACCGGAGCGGTTATATGGGCAGAATGATCGCGATGCCAAACATCCGGACCGCAAGTATTTTGTCTATGTTCTCAACACCGATTCAGGTCATTACGTTGGTCATAGCTACTCGGTTGACACACGTGTTACCCAACACAGGGGCGGCAAGGTCCAGAGCACACGGGGAACCTGTCCTGTACGACGCAGTGTGGCTTATTTGAGTTAAAAGACTGTTGCGAATTTATTTGAATTCGCAACAGTCTTCACAAGTGCCAGGTGGTCAGCCATATCTGCACAGCGTGAGCCGCTCCTGCCCCGCCAAAGGCAGAACGCGCGAGGGATCAACGCCCGAAGGGTGGAGACAAACGAAGCGCAAACTCCATGCACGCGAGCCTGGTTCGGCAGATCCGAACCCGCACGTTACTAGAGTCATTCAGCTTTTATCAATCAAAATTTTAGAAAGCAGCCTTATCGCCTCATCGGCATCATCAATTGTGGACGCAAACCCCGGACTAAATCTTATTGACGATCGGGCTTCGATTTGGCTCAAACCAATTTCCCGCAAAACATGGGAAGAACCCCGAATGCCAGACGTGCAGGCCGACCCCGTGGAGGCAGCGAGATTAGGTTGCAGTCTTAGAAGGATATCTTGCGCATCGTTTCCTGGAAATTGAATATTGGCATTTCCAATATGGCGTTTTGAAAAATCCGGACCATTTAATTGAATATCCGAATCTATTGCTGTTAGACCCGCAGTAAAATGCTGTGTGAGCTCTAACAATTCTGATCGTTGTCGATCTATATCATCATCCATGAGCGAGCTCGCTGCAGCAGCAAAGCCTTCGCACAGCGGAACAGCCAAAGTGCCCGAACGCAGCCCGCCCTGCTGACCACCACCATGAAACAGCGGGACTAACGAACCAGCGATGTCCCGCCGAATGTATAGTGCCCCAATTCCAGGAGGTCCGCCGATTTTGTGCGAAGACAAACTGATCAAGTCAGCAAACTGTGACATGTCAGAGACTCGCATGGTAATCGGAGCCTGTGCAGCATCAGTATGGAAATAGGAACTATGCTTTCTCACGATCTTTGATATTGCCGATAGATCCTGAACCGTCCCGATTTCATTGTTCACAGCCATGACGGATACCAACAGCACATCGTCAGCCATTTGCTTGGACAAGCTTTCTAGGCAGACCAAACCCGACGAATCAACGGGGATAGTCTCTACGACAAAATCTGCATGTTCGGCCAAAGCGTTCGCCGACTCCAAAACACATTTATGTTCAATTGCACTCACAAGGATTCGCTTCCGTTCGTTCGCCAGTGAACTTTTAGCTAAGCTGGTGAGAGCGAAATTGTTAGATTCAGTGGCTCCAGACGTCCACACGACCTCATCAACCTCTGCGCCTATTAAATTTGCAATCACAGTAGCAGATTTCTCAACTTTGGCTGCACATAGCCATCCAAATTGATGATCACTCGAGTGTGGATTTCCGATAGAATCACGGTAAAAACCTGCCAGCTGAGACAATATGTTCTCATTCATCGGCAAAGTAGCCTGACAGTCGAAATAAAGTGAACTCCCAAATTTCATTTGTTTACAATACTGTGAGTCTCAGTTTTTGTCATTATAAGCTATCCCAACGAGAGCGCTCTTTCTGGCGACTGACGCCAGAATTTCTTGACCTACAAATCGAACCTGGTTTAGCAGTCCAACTAGAAGCCTCATCCAGCATGCGAGGAAGCACGTGAAGCGCGGACCTATATACCAACGTGGCTACAAACCTCAGCTATCGGGGCATGAAACATTCCCGATGCGATATGGATGGCTAAAAAAGGCCTATGACCGAGTCGCTGAAACCGAGCATAAGATCGACAATCGAGCGGACTGTTGGGGTGACGAAGCTATTGCGATTTTTGGTGTGGGTAAAAATATGGTCAGAGCCATCCGGTTTTGGGCGAAGGCATTTGGCGTCATCTCCGGGAAGACCGAGTTACCGAAGTCGGTCGCGACCACAGAGCCTGGAAAGCTGATTTTCGGGAATAAAGGGCTTGATCCTTATATGGAGCATTCAGCGACTCTGTGGTTTTTCCATTGGAACCTCGCTGCTAACCCGGAGAGAACGACATGGTATTGGGCATTCGGTTACTATCCTTCGCCATATTTCGAACGGGCTGATATGTTGAAGCGCCTTGAACGCTTGTCCGAGAACCTGAATTGGGCTGGCGCGTCTTCAACCACACTTAAAAAAGATATCGATGTCTTTATTCGCACATATGCTTCTAGACCAAGTAGGGGTCGCCTTATGCAAGACGGTGCTTTCGAGTGCCCACTCACCGAATTGGGGCTGATTAAAACGGTTGGGAAAAAAGACGGGTTCAGGTTTGTAAGAGGCCCGAAGCCCACGCTTGGAATGGGAGTTTTTACGTGCGCCTTACTTGAATTTTGGAAATCGTATTCATCGACTCGAGCAACATTGTCATTTGAGGCGATAGCCCATGAACCTGGCAGTCCGGGGCGTGTCTTCCTCCTCGACGAAAATGATGTGATTGATCGACTTGTGGAATTGGGGGGTTTTACAAACGGTGCGGTGCGTTGGTCGGAAACTGCGGGGCTGAAACAAGTCATCCGAACAGACAAGGCAAATGACCTCACCGCGTTAGATCTCTTGAACCGAGATTTTGTCAACGGTGAAAATCGTGAGGTTGCGTGATGCCACTTACTCCAGATATAAAAATAGCACATCGCTTCTTACGATCTGTTCGCATTGATTCAGACCTTGACAACGAAAGTTCGCTTGACGGATTTATCTGCCCGCAATCTTCAGCAAACATGTTGTTATCAATGGCGCGACATGCGTCGAATGCAGGGCAAGGTGCCTTCACTTGGACTGGGCCATATGGAAGCGGCAAATCCAGTCTTGTTGTGGCATTGGCCGCACTACTCAACGGTAATGGGACTCTAAAAGAGAAAGCTTCAAAAGTGTTTGGAGCTAAGGTCGCAAATGATGTCTGGGAGGCGCTGCCCACTGGCACAGGAGGCTGGCGTATTTTGCCGGTTGTTGCTCGCAGGGATGCGCCCGTAAGTGTCATCGGCGAAGCGCTTGTAGAATCCAAATTTACCGAAACACCAGCGAAAGGCTGGACAGAGAGTGCCCTTCTGGAGTCCTTGGCCTCCATAAGCCGAGAAAAACCTAAGACGCATGGCGGACTCATCATTTTTATTGATGAAATGGGTAAATTTTTGGAGGCAGCAGCGCAAGATGGGGACGATATTTATATTTTGCAGCAACTCGCAGAGGCTGCCTCACGAAGTGAAAGGCGCCTGATTGTTGTAGGCATTCTGCATCAATCTTTTGAGGAGTATGCGAACCGCATCTCACGTGAAGTCCGAGAAGAGTGGAGTAAAATTCAAGGTCGGTTCGTCGATCTCGTAGTCAATACAGCCGACGAAGAACAAATCGACCTGATTTCGAGAGCAATAGAGGGTGATCACAAATCCTTTCCCGCCAGCAAACCGGCTAGAGTTGTTGCGAAAATTGCGCGTCGGAATCGCGCCGATGGCATTGAGGCCTTTTCCAAATTGCTTGAAGGGTGCTGGCCTTTGCATCCCGTTGTCGCTTGTCTTCTAGGGCCTATATCCAGGCAGCGATTTGGTCAAAACCAACGTAGTATTTTTGGGTTTTTGAACTCGTCAGAACTCTTTGGTTTTCAAGATTTTCTTAAGGACGCGACAAAGAAGGATTTCTACCTTCCTAAACAGCTATGGGATTACATGCGGGCAAATTTAGAGGCCTCAATTCTAGCCTCCCCAGATGGTCACCGATGGGCGTTGGCGACCGAGGCAGTGGAGCGATGTGAAGCGCTGACTGAGATCGCTCTTGATATAGATGTTTTAAAAACAGTTGCGATCATTGATCTATTCAAGGAACGTGCTGGACTTGTCGCAAATATTGAGCTGCTTAAAGCCTGTTTTCCTGACGTTAGCGCAGACGTATTAAATAGGGCCTTGCAGCGGCTAAGTGCCGGATCGTTTGTTATTTTCCGAAAATTCCAAGATGCTTATGCGATTTATGCAGGCAGCGATTTTGACATAGAACGTGCTGTTCAGGCTGCGCTGAAAACTCAAGATCAAATCGATTTTAAGGCATTACAATCGCTCGCTGGATTGCAACCGATCTTTGCCAAGCGGCATTATCACGCTACAGGAAATTTGCGCTGGTTTGATGTTGGTATTTTGCCTGTCTCTGAACTGATGGATGTTGCGGGCCGCTTTGATACAAGCAAGGGTGCTTTGGGACGGTTTCTATTAGCCGTTCCCACGCAAAATGAGACCAAGGCTAAGGCGAGTAAGGTATGTCGGGATGCAGCAAGGCTTAGCCATGATACAGATATTGTGGTCGGGTTGTCAGGGCGTTCATGGGCGATTGTCCCGCTCGCAAAAGAGCTAGCGGCGATTGAAAAGGTGGCGGACGAAAATCCTGAATTAGCCGGTGATGCCGTTGCGCGTCGTGAGGTTGAGGCCAGGCGGATTCACTTGCAGGTGATGCTCGAGTCTGAGATCCAAAAGGCGTTCGACTCATCAAGCTGGTTTGGGAAGAATTTTTCTGAGCGTAAGTGTCGCCAGGCAGAACTCAATAGCATTGCGTCTGAACTGGCCGATCGCAGATTCCGGAATAGCCCGCGGTTACATAATGAATTGATAAATCGTCAAAAGCCGTCTGGGAGTGCTGTTGCTGCGCAAAAGGCTTTGATGCGGCGCATGGTGCTTGAGGCCGGTAAACCTCGATTGGGGATAGAGAAGTTTCCGCCCGAAGGAGGGCTCCTGGCTTCGCTATTGGAAAGAACGGGGCTTTATGCACAGGATGGTGATGATTGGCGTTTTGTTCGCCCAGGTGAATCGCAAGATGATGTAGCGAATTTGGTGCCTCTATGGGATGCAGCCATGACCTACATACAGGACAATGACCATAGAACAGTTGACGTTTCAGAAATTTATGAGCTTTGGCGTAAACCGCCGTTTGGCGTCCGCGAAGGAGTGATGCCACTTTTGATCATGGCTTTAATTGTCACTGAAAAGAACAGCTTGGCTGTCTACAGGCAAAATATCTTTCGGGCCCGTTTTGATGACGTCGATGTAGACTATTTAGCGAAAGACCCGTCAGTCGTGCAGTTGCGCTGGGTGGATATAAGCGAAGCCTCCCGTGACCTCCTTTCCGGGATGGCTGAAATCGTCCGCAGACATGGCGATAATGAGCTATCAGATTTGGAGCCTATTGATGTCGCCCGCGGACTAATAGCGATTTATGACAATTTGCCAAAATGGACGAAACGCACAATGCGTCTTTCGGCAAACGCCACTCAAATCCGCGATACACTTAAGCGAGCGCATGATCCGAATGCGCTCCTGTTTGATGATCTGCCGGGTGCATTCGGTTCTGGCGGCAAAACGGAGTTGATCGAAAACCTCAATGACTATCTGGAGAGTTTTCATGACGGTATGAATGAACTCGTAAAGGCTTATCCCGCTATGCTTGCCGAGTTACGTGACCTTACGCTTGCCGAGTTGCAGGTTCCGAATTTGTTAAAACAGTCGATATCTGAGCTTCATGAACGCGCGGCGTCTGCGGTTCAGCTCGCAGGAGATTTCAAAATTGATGCCTTCGTTGGTCGTTTATCGTTGTTTGACGGGAGCGAAGAGACGTTTGAACAAATAGCCAGCCTTGTCGTCTCAAAGCCCCCAAGAGACTGGGTTGATCTTGACCTGGATCGTGCGGCAATTGAGCTCGCTGATATGTCTCAAAAGTTCATGCGGGCTGAGACATTTGCGCGTGTCAAAGATCGCCCGCAAAAACGGCAGTCTATAGCTGTCGTTATTGGAATGAACGGTGCGCCGGAGCCTGCGTTGCAAGAGTTTCAGGTTGGATCGGCTGATAGATCCGAGATAGAACAAGTTATTGAAAGTCTGGAGTTGGCATTAGATAAATCCAATCCTGCGCGACCCAATATCATGCTCGCTGCGCTGGCTGAAATGAGTCTTCGCTACATGGAGTCAGGGCATAAGACCTCTGAATCCGAAACAGCAAGAGTGTCTGCCTCATGACTGGTGATGTCCGTCATGTTTTGGGCTTATCAGGGGGGCGCGATAGCGCTGCGCTTGCGGTTTATATGCGCCAGTATCATCCCGATCTGCAAATCGAGTATTTCTTCACAGATACTGGAAAGGAGCTCCCGGAGGTCTATGATTATCTGGGACGATTGGAAGGTTTTCTCGGACAACCTATCTCACGACTCAACCCTGATCGGGATTTCGACTTCTGGCTCAAGCAATACAATAACTTCCTGCCTTCGGCACAAACACGATGGTGCACAAGGCAGCTTAAATTGCGTCCTTTTGAGACTTGGATACGGCCTATCGTTGATGCCGGGACGACCGTTTATAGCTACGTTGCCATCCGGTCCGACGAGGAATACCGCTCTGGGTACAATTCCAACCGTGACAACCTCATCGTTAAGCTCCCCTTCAAAGATGATGGAATCGACAAAGCCGGAGTCTTGGACATTTTAGATGGGGTCGGCCTTGGGTTGCCAAAGTACTATGAGTGGCGCACAAGGAGCGGCTGCACTTTCTGTTTTTTTCAGCAAAAAATTGAGTGGGTTCGCCTAAAAGAAAGACACCCTGAAGCTTTTGAAGAAGCCAAGACTTATGAAAAAAACACTGTAGACCACGGGTCACCCTTCACATGGAGCCAAGGGGAGTCTTTGGATGAGCTTTCTCAACCGGACCGAATTAAACAGATTAAGCAGGATCACCTAGGTCGCATCAAGAAGATGAGGTCAAAGAGTCAATCCAATCCGTTGAGGCCAGATACCGAGCCGCTTGATATTGATGATCTGTATGGCAAGGCCAAGGCATGCCTAGCCTGTCACAAGTAGAAATGTAATGGATTGGGAAAATATCGCGACGCAGTTTAAGCCACAATCGTTGCAGGATGTGGCACTTGATTTGTGAGGAGGTTAAGATTGGATACGAATCACATCATCAAGGTTGTTGCAGGCATTGGCATAAACAAGCTCACGAAGTGTCTCGGGAACGACCGATTAAGCCGCTTGGCCGAGCTTGGCATACAAATGACGCCGCTTAATATTGCCCGAGCAGCATTTCAGGAGCAGGGCTTTGAGCTCTTCCGTAGACGTGATTTAAGGGCCGCCATATTAAACGGCCTTTCTCCAGCGCAGCTCAACAAAATTTGTGGACCTACGCAAGCACCTCACGATCCGGACGCTTTAGCTGAATTTAAATGGGCTAAAAACAATGCGGCGGAACGCTTTTTATCCATTCTGGGTGTCAAATCAGAAGACGTTTTTGCAGCCCCCCAGGAAGGAACAGAATACTCGATCCAAACAAAAATTCATAAACCTCTCTTCGATTATCAGAACAGTGTTCGGAAGCAGCTCAATTCATTCATTGGTTCAAATAAACGCAAGCGCATTATTGCGCATATGCCGACTGGAGCCGGGAAAACTCGAACGACAATGGAGCTTGTCGCGGACTTCATCCGAAATCGCAATGAAAGCGATCCAACTCTTGTTGTATGGATGGCCCACAGCGCCGAGCTTTGCGAGCAAGCCGTTCAAGCCTTCATGAAAATATGGTCTAAACTCGGAAGTGAAGACGCCAATATCTATCGTTTCTGGGGAGGAAAAGGAGTGGCTGATATAGATTTCAGCAAGCCGGTATTCGTAGTCACTAGCTTCCAAAGCTGCTACTCCGCGATTATGGCAGGAAAGGATGAAAAGTTTGAGAAAATGGCAAGGCTTAAGCGGGAGTGCGACTTGTTGATTGTAGATGAAGCGCACATGTCAACGGCTCCAACTTACAGCTTGGCTATCGGGTTTCTTTGCAGTAGTAACACAAAGCTCATAGGACTCACAGCGACACCTGGTAAATTCCTCATAGGCGGGAATGCTGACGAGGCGCTTAAGCTGGCGGAATTTTATCAGAACAACAAGATCACGCTTGGTGATGAGGTAACAAACGGTGCAAATCCTATCGAGTTTTTGCAAAACCGAGGTATCCTCTCAAGGGTTGATCGCGAAAGACTAGACACTGAAGTCGATGTCAAGCTGTCGAAGCGTGCTGCCGAAACTATATCCAATCTGCTTGATATTCCGAAAGAAGTTTTGGCTCAATTAGGCGGAAATGCAGCGCGCACAGCTAAGATCGCCGCTGCAACCCTCAGGCTTGCTGTTGAGGAGAAGAAGCCGACAATTGTTTTTTGTCCAACGAAAGAAAATGCGACTGACCTAGCCCTCCTGCTCCACGAGAAGGGTTGCCAGGCAGGGGCTATCACGGGCGAGACCCCCACGATGGTGCGCAGAAAGTGGATAAAAGATTTCAAATCTGGCGAGGTGCAAGTTCTCACAAATTTCGGTGTGCTGACAACGGGTTTTGATGCACCCAAAATAGAAGCTGTTATTATTGCGCGCCCCACAACCTCTGTTGTTTTGTATTCGCAAATGGTTGGGCGCGGTTTGAGAGGAGCATATGTAGGCGGCACCAAAACATGCACACTTGTTGACGTCACCGACAATATTTCAAACATGCCGCAAATCCCGCAAGCATTTACCCTTTTCGACCATCACTTTGGAGCGTTTAAATGACTGACACTGAACCCAAGCAGATGCAAATCGTAGACTCTTATCTTGCTTTGAACGCACTGAGAGAAGTCGGCTATCGGAATACTGCGACGGCCATTGCCGAACTCGTTGATAATTCGATTGAGGCGGAAGCAGATGACATCTTCATCATTACTCAATCGCAAATGGAGCAAGGTAAGAAGAATTTAAGTTACCGTGTGAAACAAATCGCCGTCCTAGATAATGGCGATGGTATGGCTCCAGATGACTTGGCGAACTGCCTATCTCTAGGGTGGGGAACACGCCTTGACACGCGACAAGGTCTCGGGCGTTTCGGATTTGGTCTAAAAGGCGCGTCCATTTCCCAAGCTAGAAAGATCGAAGTCTATAGCTGGCAGTCCGATAAATGCTACCGCACATATCTTGATCTGGATGAGGTGCGAGATAACAAACAGCAGCTTCTGCATCCTGCCGAAGTTTGCAAGACCCCAAGACTCTATAGCGAAAGAGAAGAATTTCGAGAGCTCATCAACAACAAGAGTGGGACGCTTGTAGTCTGGTCGAAACTCGACGGCATCGATTTTACGCGCCCCAACACACTCCTCAACAGGATGAACAAAGAGCTTTGCCGTCTCTATCGCCACTTCCTTGATGACGATGACACTTACGGGCGCAAACGCAATATCGTCATGTGCGATTACGACTTAGGTAAAAGTAAAATTAAAAATTTTACCAAACTTGCTGCGAATGACCCCCTTTACCTCTTAGAACCTTCCAATGCTCCAGGAACTGACGGTAAAGCAACGAATGTTCCCTTCGAGAAACCTTACTCTATTGATGTGAAGTATGCTCCGGGTAAAAGCTCCAAGATTGAAATTCGGTTGAGCATTGCAAAGCCAGGGATCCAGGCATTGAGCGGTAATTCGGTGTTAGGTAAGCATTATGGTCAGAACGCGGGCATTTCATTTGTACGCGCGGGAAGAGAAATTGATTTTGGGCCTTTTGGATTCATCCACCCGAGCGAACCTCGAAACCGATGGTGGGGGCTGAAGTCCGATTTTCTCCTGAACTCGACGAACTATTTGGAGTTACGAACAATAAGCAACAAATTCGTGGTTTTCGGCAGTTAGACAAAAAATTAGATGCTGATCTCCTGAAATCCCTTGATGAGTCTTCAAAGGACGAGGATAGCTCCAGCCATTATAAGGCGAAGCTTTTTTTGGAGCTTAACCGTAATCTTGGGGAACAAATTAATTCAATGATGCGTGTTATTAAAAAGAGGCGTGCCGGGATAGGGACGACGTCAAAACCATCAGAACCTAATCCTGTCATAGATATTGTAAATGAAGATGTCAGCAATGACACAACGGAGACATCTTCTGATACTGAGGCGGCTGGAAAATCTGAAGATGAAAAGCTTACAGAACGGAGAGAGTTCCTGAAAGATACACGGCCGGAGCTAGACGATGATCGAATAAAGCGCCTTGCTGAAGCGACCGTTAATTATAAGGTCGATTTGAAAAAGGGAGACTGGCCTGGTGACATATTTTTGGACGTTGAGATGATCGCCAATGCGGCTGTAGGTGTAATCAATACACGTTCGCCATACTACAAAAAGTTTTGGCAACACTTGGAAGACGCAGAAGATAAGTCAGGCATTGACGCCCTTGGAATTTTCACGATGGCCTATGTCCGCACCGAGGATGAATTGCGCCGAACGCATGACGATAGGATTCTTGAAGAATTGAGAAATCGCTGGGGCTTTTGGGTATCGAAGTTGCTGAAGCATGTGGGTGAGTAGCTACATTGCTATTGTCATCTGGCGAATTTCGAGATGCACTGAAGACGCATTTAGCGAATTCATCGCATTCAGTTCTTATCCTATCGGCTTTCATCAAGGTCGAAGCTCTCAAATGGATGATTGCAGAATCTGGGTCCGGGAATATTTCTGTAGTTGCCCGCTGGTTGCCCGGAGAACTTCTCACAGGTGCCTCTGACCTGGAGTGTTATGAAATTTGCCGAGATAAGGGCATTCCCTTTGGAATATCTCTCACTTTACACGGTAAGGTATATTGCGCCGACGGTCATATTCTCGTTGGTAGCGCTAATGTGACGTCGAAAGGGCTAGCGCTAGCGGAGAAACACAATGATGAGTTTGGCTACAAGTTTGAAGCTGGCACCGCAGATTTGAACAAGTTGAACTCTTATCTTGATAGCGTGGTATGGCTGAACGACGAAATATTTAGTAGAATACAATACGAAGTGGGTAGACTTGAGGGTTCTGAGGACAAAGAGACCGCTGCTTGGCCAGAAGGCCTGCTAGCGCCCGCTCAAGATGCTCCCGAATTTTTGTGGGTGCACGAATTACTCTTCACGCTACCGGATGAGTTGATCGAGCGCCAGCATTCCTCTAGTAGCGATATTGTCCATGACCGAGACTTACTCGGGCTTAGTCAGGGCGACATTACTCTGAGCAGCGCCATCCACCAATTTCAACGCTCTAAATCTTGTATTTGGCTATCCCAATTATTGGCTACGCATGGCTCCGTTTCATTTGGTAACTTATCAAGCATTCTACATGATTCACTAATGGACGACCCAACGCCCTACCGGCGAGAAGTAAAGCATATTGTGTCGATCCTGTTTGCATGGGCTGAAAAGTGCGACGTCGTTTTTTCAGTGACCCAATCAAGATATTCACAAGTCATCTCTTTGGTGGATGCACCCTGCTAGGGTCAGGACCTATTAATTCAGGAGATTTTGCGATGCGTCATGTATTTATGCTGTCAGAGGAACAGGTGGGCACCTCCATCAACATTTGATTTTAAATTGGTTTTGAGTGATTCCAATCAGGGGTTTGGTTGCACACCCGGTGTGGCACCCATTCCGGGACGTTCCGCTATCGGCCGGGTGCTTATTTCCCTGATTTTCTCCCCTGTTGTGGCGATAATGGCCCTGCTGGTGCCGGGTGTTCCCTATCGCCCTGATGACCCTCCTATTGGCACAAACCGGAGCGGTTATATGGGCAGAATGATCGCGATGCCAAACATCCGGACCGCAAGTATTTTGTCTATGTTCTCAACACCGATTCGGGTCATTACGTTGGTCACAGCTACTCGGTTGACACACGTGTTACCCAACACAGGGGCGGCAAGGTCCAGAGCACACGGGGAACCCGTCCCGGACTGACATGGAAGTCCCGACCGTTTGAAACACGCCGTGATGCAGCCGGGTTCGAAGCAGCACTGAAAAGTCTTCGTGACCAAAAAGACCCAAAATTTCACGATATAACAGGGTTAAACCCGCAACCCTGGATGTACAATGCCACTCCCCAAAAAAGCAACAGGCGGATTATTCGGGGTCTTGCGGCGTTGGCTGTAATCTCCTTTCTGATGCTCATCCTGTCAGGTGGATGTTGACCTTCCAAATTCCCGAAAGTCCCGGGTGACAACACTGTTCACGATGCCTTGTCGTATGGATACGACTCAATGCAGCATGATTCCCCAGAGCACTTCACAAGCCTTAATCCATTGGCGGCTATGTCTTTAGATATTTCGGCAGTTTCGCCCGCCACTCACTCATCAGGATAAGGGTTGCTTCCACAGTGTCGCCATTGTTGCGCACAAGCTCCAGCTGTCCGGCGGGTATGTGGTCGTTCCATGCGAAGTTTTCGGACAGGAACGTCAGCACGTTGCGCTTGTAGGCGGTGTCGAGGTTGTCGAGTTGGTCCCCTTTGGTTTCAAGCAGCGTAATTTGCTTTGCCTCGCCCGTCGTTTGCACCGCGAAAATAAAGTCGGGGTAGATTTTGGCCTTCTTCCAGCCCTGAATGCCGTATTGGCTCCGGGCCACGTTACGGTGCCACCAGGTTAGCGCCTGTTCCCCGTCAAGATAGACGGCCACGTCCCGTTCATCTGTGTTGAGTTCGGTCTCATACAGGGGCGCAAACAGGCTCTTTTGAAGGGGCCCGCCCGTCCTGCCCAGGAGTTGGCGGGCGCCCTGTGGTTCTGTCGTTTCCACTGTGTCGGGCATTTTCCAGTTGCGCCCGTCCAGGCGCAGGCGAAACTGAACCCGGCCGACAGTAACCCCGGCTTTGAAAATGGTTTCGGCCCGGTCTGTCTGCACGCTGTCCAGTCCCCGGCGCAGTTCGGATATGATCAGATCGGCAAACCGGCCGAGCCTGTCGTCATCGAAACCGCGGGCCCGCAAGGCATCCAGCAGCACTTCGACAATTTCATAGGCCACGAAAGCATTGGGCACAAGGTCGGACACCATGCGAACGGCGTACACGGGATCAAAGCGCAACACTTCGGGATTGTGCGAGACGGTTTCCCCTACAAACAACCCGTTCCCGTCATCGGCCAGCCTGATCCTTTGCAGCCGGTTATCGGCTGCCTGCGCGTTGTCGGGAATGCCGTCTGCGATCCCGGCGGGATTGAAGCCGCGCCAGTCAATACCGGAGAGAATGTCGGTTTCGTAGTCCAGTTCGCGGACCTCGTCGTCCTCCACATACATGACTTCCGGAAGGTAGATTTTCGTTGACACAAATTCCGGGCGGCGGTTGATCCTGCGCACCACCCCGGCCGCGCCGTTCGCGTCATCCTGGCTTACGCGCAAAACCAGATCCCCTAGCCCGTCCCGCTCCAGCCCGTTCCTGATAGCCTCAACCACCCTGGCCGTGGCGGCATGGTGCGTGACGACGTGGCATTCGTCCAGAGCGTCAATGCCGGTTTTCATCGCCCCCGGCTGGCGCAGGATGCGCCCTACAAGCTGCGTCATGGCCTTTTCATTGCTACTCGCGGCCAAAGCGCAAAGCACATAGGCAAACGGGCAATCCCAACCCTCCTGAAGCGCCTGCCTTGTGATGATCACGCGCACGCGGCTCGCAGGTGAAAGCAGGTCCTGGTTTTCGGGTTGGGAAAGGTCGTTCCTTTCTGCAGTCTTGATGGCAATCTCGTCCTCACGGAAGCCGGCCACCAAAAGCCAGTGCCTGACATCTTCTGCATGGATGCGGCTGCTCTCGCGCTGATCGGCCCCGGTGCGTTCCACCTGCACCAGCATGATTGGACGGATATAGTTACCGGTGCTGGCAAGCAGATCCTCAGCTGATGCGTTGAGCGTGCGCAGTTTTTCCAAAGCGGCGTTGAGCGTAGCCTTCCAGTCACTACCCTGCCTGGGATCGAGATTGAGCGGCATTTTAATCATGCCCTCACGATCCAGTTCAAGACCCGTCACCTCCACCAGCACATTGGCATAGCGGCCTTCGCGCGGATTTCTGCCGCCGCGCGGTTGCACATCCTGCGGCGTTGCCGTGAGTTCGAGCACAAAACACGGGTTGAAACCGTAGAGTGTCCGGAAGGCCAGATCGGAAATAGCCCGATGCCCTTCGTCCAGCACCACCACGGGCCGGATAATTCGCAGGGCGTTGCCAAGGGAGTCCTTCACCATGGAAAACATGCCGTCATAGCCGGACAGGTTCGGGGTCGCGTCAAATGCGGCCCGATGCGCCTGCTGTTCCCCTTCCCCCGGAAAAAAGCCGTGCACGTCGCCCCGGTCCTGAAACATTTTCAGGGAATCCCGGGTTTCGCGGTTGGCCGATTGCAGCATCAGCAACATGACGCACAGGCCGGACTCCACGTCTCGGGCATCAAGCCGGTCGGTTTTTTCCATGATCCTGACGCGGCCCGCGGCGGCCCGGTCCAGGGCCTGCCGGTAGGGATGCCGACGATCCTTGAGCCGCTTCAGGGTCTGGGTGTAGATAGCTTCATTGGGCACGATCCAAAGCACAAAGCCCGTGTTACGTTCAAGATAACGGCCCATGATCCGGGACAGGGAAGAAACGGCCAGCCATGTTTTCCCGCCTGCGGTCGGCACCTTCAAAACCGCGTTCGGGACGGGGCGTCCGCACCCGTCACGGCGGGGCGAAAAGGGAATGGCGGCACGGGATGCAGGCAGTTTGCCCGCCTTCCCCAATGCCTCCCACGCCTGCCTGGCGAAGTCGGGTACCGGCAGATCAAGGGCGGGGTTCTGCGCTGCAATCGCGGCCACCTGATCGGCTTGGCCTTTCTTGTCCCTGAGCGTGTCGAGATAGTGTTCGAGGACTGAAAGGACGCGCTCCTGATAGTCCAGTTGCCGGAAATTGGTAATCATGGCTTCAGCTTCGATCAATGCGGTAAATGGCGAAGGGCAGCGGCACAAACTCAACAGGAAGTCCCCGCCTGCTCAGCGTTCTCTGACTCACATGGCGGGAAGGCGCAAACACCAGGTGGCGCGCATCCGCGTCGGTCGCGGTGATCTGTTCGGCCACCCCGGTTGTCAGGGCGGCATCAGGGGATTTGAGCCAGTCCAGATCGGGTTTGTAGAACAGCCAGACGTGCTCCCTCTCTGTCCTGCCAAGGTAGAAGTCATCGGGCCGCATGACAGCAGGGTCAAGGGCTCGCGCCGTAGCCGTGTTAAACAGCACCGAACCGATATCCTCAAATGCGGGCAGGGATTTTCCGCCCAGCACCTTGTCCAGATCCGCGGGTTTGCCAAGGGTGCAGTAGGTGAAGCTCCCGTCCAGACCTTCCGCCTGTTCCTGCACGGATTTTTCGCCGGTCACAATCAGCTCACCATTTTTGACGGTTTTTTTGATGGTGTCGTATTCATGGCCGTGCAGGTTCTCAATCCCGTCCACCTTATCGATGAGTGTTTGCGCCTTTTTGAGCCTGGTCCAGGTGATTTTTTCGCGCAGGAGTTCTGTCTTTTGCGTGCCCTTGAACGGGTAGCCGTTAATGACGCGGCGCACCCGT
>JACOMS010000070.1 GCA_014324115.1 Hyphomonadaceae bacterium | reverse complement strand
CGCAATTACAATCCGGACGTATTGTTACTGGATGAAA
Source organism: Hyphomonadaceae bacterium (assembly GCA_014324115.1). Taxonomy (GTDB): domain Bacteria; phylum Pseudomonadota; class Alphaproteobacteria; order Caulobacterales; family Maricaulaceae; genus JACOMS01. Next base: position 12,004 of record JACOMS010000070.1, on the reverse strand, counting down.
ATAATGAGGTCATTCACACGCCGGTTCATTAAACTTACGCGCAGCGGCCGAAAAATCAGCCAAAATCATCTGTGCGACAGGGCTCTCCGGGTCGGTGCACGGTCCCGGATGTCAAGTCCGGGATTATTGCGAATTTATCCGGATTCGCCGGGACTTTGGGGGGTTCGCCGTTTTCGGGCCCGGCGTCCCGTGTGACCGGCGGTATTCAAAAAACGCACGCACGCCTGACACCAACCCTGTTGCGGCAATTATGACCAGGGCCCGGATAAAAGAAATACCTTCAAATTTCTGCATGGATTTTATATTGGGCAGGCCCAGGTCTTGGCGCAAGCTACCAGTTACAGGCCGCTGTTTTAAAGGATCGTCATGTCATCGCTAAAAATCGGATTTATCTGCGGCAGCCTGCGAGCAGACTCGCTAAACCGCAAACTTGCACAGGCCCTGATGCAAATCGCCACGGACAGGGGAGCGAACCCGGTCGATATAGATTTGGGGAGCTACGGCCTGCCCCTCTATCACGGTGATCTCGACACACCTGCGAGCGTCCGGCGCCTCATTGAGGACTGCCTCGCCTGTGACGGCATTGTTATCGTGTCACCGGAATATAACGGCAGTGTACCGCCTGTTCTCAAAAACGCCATTGACTGGACCAGTACGATTAGCACGGACCACATCAAAGGCCCGGTTTACGGGATTGCCGCCTGCACACCCGGGCCCATGAGCGGGATCATGTGCATGCGGGAATTGCAATTCCTCCTGCTACGGCTTGGCGCGGATCTGGTGCCCGTACAGGTCGGATGCGGTAACGCGGATGAGGCTTTCGGTAATGACGGCGCACTTGTCCGGGAGCGCACCCGGGATCTTGCCCGGATGATGCTGGATCAAATGCTGGATCGCATCAAGACCGGACGATGACAGCTGAAAACTCCACAAGGGGGAAAAAGCTGCCGCATCCGAAACTGACGCGCGCGCAGGTTGCCGGTATCTATGCCAGATTGGCGGAGCTGAATCCGGCGCCGCGCACGGAACTTGATTATCACAATCCCTACACCCTGGTTGTAGCTGTCGCGTTGTCGGCCCAATCCACAGATGTCGGTGTCAACAAGGCCACAAAAGAATTGTTCAGGGTCGCCGACACACCGGAGAAAATGGTCGCTTTGGGTGAAGAGGCCGTACGCGATTATATCAAGACCATTGGACTGTATCGGAACAAAGCCAGGAACCTCATCGCGCTGTCGAAAATGTTGATTGAGGAGTACGGCTCCGTCGTGCCGGATAATCGCGACGACCTGATGCGCCTGCCGGGTGTGGGGCGCAAGACAGCCAATGTTGTACTTAACGAGGCGTTCCGTCAGCCGACCATGGCGGTAGATACACATATTTTCCGGGTTTGCAACCGTACGGGCATGGCCCCCGGCAAAGACCCGCTGGAAGTGGAATTAAACCTCGTAAAAGTAACACCGCAGGAATACGCGTTGCACGCCCATCATTGGCTGATTCTGCATGGACGCTACACCTGTGTCGCGCGCAACCCCCGATGCGGAAATTGCACCATTGTTGATCTGTGTACCTTCAGGGACAAAGTGATGACATAGCCATAATGAGGGCTCCGGTACATGTTCACGGGGGATGATACTGCGCCCTGCATCATGAGGTTTGCGGTCATTTCCCTATGGTTACAGGCATCTCATGCTGCCTTGAAAAGTGAAAGGCAGGGCCTATCTCTGCCGATAGAGGAAACACCATGTCTGACTTCTCCCCCCGCGAAATCGTCTCGGAACTTGACCGCCACATCGTCGCACAATCTGATGCCAAACGCGCCGTTGCCATTGCCCTGCGTAATCGCTGGCGGCGGCGCCGCGTGCCGGAAAATCTCAGACATGAAGTAACGCCGAAAAACATCCTGATGATCGGCCCGACCGGTGTAGGAAAAACGGAAATTTCCCGCCGCTTGGCCAAACTGGCCCAGGCACCGTTTATCAAGGTTGAAGCCACAAAATTCACTGAAGTCGGCTATGTCGGCCGCGACGTGGAACAGATTGTGCGTGATCTCGTGGAAGCCGCCATCTCCATGCTTCGCGACGCCAGACGGGATCAGGTTCACGCACAGGCCGAACTGGCCGCGGAGAAACGTATCCTTGATGCCCTTGTCGGCGGAAATGCCGGAGACGCGACCCGCCGGAAATTCCGGGAAAAACTGCTCAACGGTGAATTGGATGACTCAGAGGTTGATCTGGAGTTGGCTGATAACGCATCACCCCTTCAGGGCTTTGATATTTCCGGACAGACCGGGGTGAGCATGGGCATGATTGATCTGGGCTCCATTTTCGGCAAGGCCATGGGTCGGACGAAAAAAGTCACACTGAAAATCGGTGATGCCTATGGTCCGCTTTTATCCGAAGAAGCTGACAAGCTGATCGATGAGGATGCCATTATCCGCGAGGCCATTGACCGCGCCGAAAATGACGGCATTGTTTTCCTCGACGAGATCGACAAAATCGCCGCGCGGTCAGAATTCCGCGGTGGGACATCCGTATCCCGGGAAGGAGTCCAGCGCGACCTGCTTCCGCTTATTGAGGGTACCACTGTTGCGACTAAATACGGCCCTGTGAAAACCGATCATATTCTGTTTATCGCATCAGGCGCGTTTCACCTTGCCAAGCCGTCAGACCTCCTGCCGGAATTACAAGGTCGCCTGCCTATCCGCGTCGAATTGCGGGCTCTGACAGAAGAAGACTTCGTCCGCATCCTGACCGAGCCGGAAGCCAGCCTGATCAAGCAATACAGGGCGCTCATGGCGACCGAGGATGTGACCCTGGATTTCACCGGTAACGGAATCAGGGAAATTGCCAGAATTTCGGCTGATGTAAACGCATCTGTCGAGAACATCGGCGCACGTCGTCTACATACAGTCATGGAGCGCCTGCTTGATGATATCAGCTTTTCCGCCACGGACAAAAGCGGCGACACACTGACAGTTAACGCGGGCTATGTGCGCGACCATGTCGGGAAACTGGCAGCCAATCAGGATTTGTCCAGGTTTATCCTTTGATTGTCTTTTCTGTACGCGGAAGCCGGACCAAACAACGACGAGGCAGAAAGACTACCGGTATGCCCCGGGAACCCATGCCCGTACCCGCCAGGATACCTGAATGATATGTCTAATTCGGATAATCGGTATTGATCCTGAACACCGTCTTCGATACTCCTCTCCTGGAGGAGTTTCCATATCCGGACAACAAACTTCACAGGAGGACACATGCCAGATACACTACCCACGATTGAAACGCCCACGATTGAAGCGCCCACGATTGAAGCGCCCACGATTGAAACGGATGTGCTGGTCATCGGGACCGGGCCGGCCGGGTCGGCTTGTGCGCTGACTCTCGTACGCAACGGTATAAAACCCATGGTTGTCAACAAATATGGGTGGACGGCCCAAACGCCGCGCGCCCATATTACAAATCCCCGGACAATGGAGGTCCTGTCGGATTTGGGAGTGAAGGACGAAGCGTTGCGTCACGCCGTCCCGCATACCATGATGGGTGAAAATACGTTTTGTGCCAGCCTGTCCGGACCGGAGTTTGGGCGCATTCCCACATGGGGCACCGACCCGGATATAGCCAGGAACTACGCACTCGCCAGTCCGGAGACGAATTATGACATAACCCAGAATTTGATGGAGCCTGTTTTGTTGGGCAATGCTGCCCATAGCGGGGCGAATGTGCAGTTCCATACAGAATTCCTGCATTATGAACAGGACACAACGGGAGTGACATCAACCCTGCAAAATCGTCTGACAGGACAGAAACATTATGTCCGATCCAGATACCTCGTCGGGGCCGACGGGGCGAATTCGACAGTCGCCAGGATAGCAGATCTTCCGCTTGAGGGCACACCGGACAAGGAAGGCTCCATGAACATTGTATTCAATGCCGATCTTTCCGAATATGTGGCCCATCGTCAAAGTGTGCTTTACTGGGTCATACAGGACGGCTCGGACGTTGGCGGTTTGGGCATGGGGGTTGTCCGCATGGTGCGTCCCTGGAACCGCTGGCTGGCAATTTGGGGATATGACCTGAATGTGGGTCAACCGGATGTCGATGAAGAAAAAGCGGTCAAGGTCGTCCATGATCTGGTCGGTGATGATACAATCAATGTGGAAATCGACTCGATTTCCTTCTGGAAAGTCAATGAGGTTTACGCGACCCACCTGCAGGATCGACGTGTATTTTGTATGGGGGATGCAGTGCACCGTCATCCCCCGACAAAAGGTCTGGGGTCGAATACGTCCATACAGGATGGGTACAATCTGGGATGGAAACTGGCCCTTGTCATAAAAGGGCGGGCCGGCGAATCCCTGCTGGAAAGTTATAGTCAGGAGCGTGCGCCGGTGGCCAGACAGGTCGTGACCGGTGCCAACCGGTGTATCCGGACCTTCTTCCCCATTATCGGAACTTTAGGTCTGATGGATGTAAAATCTCCGGAGGAGGCAAAGGCCAACGTAATGTCCATGCTGGACGATACGGAGGAAGCAAAAGCCCGAAGGGATCAGCTCATTGACGCCGTTGCGGGCACGCGCGATGTGTTTGACAATCCGGGGATCGAGATTTGCCACAGGTATGAATCCGCGGCTGTAGATGCGGATTTCAGCCAAAAGCCGGAGCCTGCGGGTGATCTGGAAGTCATGTTTGAGAACACGACTTTTCCGGGGGCCAGAATGGTTCATGCGTGGATACTGAAGAACGGCAGGAAAGTATCGACCCTGAATGTGTGCGGGCATTACCGGTTTACCCTGTTCACAGGGATCTCCGGCAAAGCCTGGTCCGGGGCAGCAGAGACTGTCTCCCATGAACTGGGAGTCAACATAGAAACCGTCATTATCGGTCCGGGTCAGAAACATCAGGACGTGTTCGGTGATTACAGGCGCCTGCGTGAAGTGGAAGAATCCGGTGCGATACTTGTCCGTCCGGATCAGCATATCGGCTGGCGGGCCTTGAAGCTGTCGGACAGTCCTGCTGCCGATCTGCGCATCGCAATGAAGAACATTTTAGGCCTCTAATTTTCATTTCCGCGACCCGGGCGCATGTGGACACAAAAAACCGGCCCCCCAACCAGGGGGAGCCGGTGATTCGCTCCCGGAGGTTTCGGTTCCGCAATCAATAACGATATCCCAGTTGTACCATAAGTTCACGCGGTGTGTTGGGCGTCACGAAACTTGTAAATCCGGCGTGAAATCCCCAGGCAACCACATGTTCCTCGGTCAGGTTCCTGCCGACCAGGCCGATAGTGAACGTGTCATCCGGGGAGATGAATTGAGCGTTTGCACCGAACAGGGTATAGGCATCCTGGTCAAGGGCCTCCCTGTACTCAAGCTCTGTGTAATACTGACTTGAGTGATTTACATTACCGCGAACCCTGAAGTCCCAACCGCCAATGATGTCAGGCTGTTGGAATTGAATAAATCCGCTGGCTTTGAAATCAGGTGCAAATATAAGCGGCAGTCCCGCAAAATTGCAAAGCGCACCTTCAACGTCTGCAATTGTACCCCCTGCTGTGGGGCATGTTCGTGATGCGCCCGGGAAGTCATCATAGGCTGCGTCCGTTATCGCCATATCGCCACCGATAGTGACGTTGTCCGTAAGGCGCCAGCGCGCATCAAACTCAATCCCCTGACTGGTGGCTTCAGCCGCGTTTTTAACCTCGAATGCCAGATCGCCGGCCGTTGGAACACCGGTCGCGACCTGCAGGTCCTGAATATCCATGTAAAAGGCGGCCAGATTGGCTGTCAGTGCGCCATCAAGGAAAGACCCCTTGAAGCCGACTTCATAGGCCGTGTTGATTTCCGGGTCGAACTCCAGATCAGCTTCCGCGCGACGTTCGTCCAGTGGAAGACGGTCACCGTACCCTCCGGTTTTATGACCCTGAGAGATTGAGCCAAATACAAGCAAGTCGTCACTGGGCTCATATTGCAGGGTAAAGGATGGTGTGAACCGGCCTTCTGAACGATCATCGGAAAAATCCCATTCGTCAGTAAACGGACCGTTAAATATATCGCCTTGTAATTCCACAGTGCGGTGTTCGAAAGCATAGTCTTTCGTTTCGTATGAATACCGGCCACCGAGGATGGCTGTGATCTGATCATTAAAGTGATATCTAAGCTGGCCGAAGGCCGCCCAGGTTTCCGTGTCCTGTGTCCAGTCCTCCCTGTCAGAATCAAACGGCAGCGGCGCCTGGGGCGGAAAGAAGTTGAGAAATGCCCGCACGTTAAAATCAGACGGTTGCAACCGTTCAAGTGAACTTGTTTCGAAATACCCTCCGACAATGAAGTCATATTTGTCAAATTCGTCAGATGTAAACCGCACCTCCTGCGTGAATCCTGAATACTCCTCATCGCGCGTAAATCTCGCAGCCCCCCCGGCCACACCCATATCGACGGCCACAAACTGATGGAGATAGTTGTAGGACTGGTAACCTGTTATGAATTTTAACACGCCTTTGCCGTCTATGCGGCGCTCAATATCCAGCGTGACGTTATATGTCTCCTGATCGCGCCCCGGGCAGAACGTGGGACGGGGTAATGTCCTTCCTTCGACCCTGTGCACAAACTCGCAGTTAATGTGACTCTGCCAGTTTCGTTCATAACTGAACCCGGGTGCAAATCCCGGCCGTTGCCAAATTGACACCGGAATTGGTCGTCCTGCCATTGGGCCGCCGGGGAACACGCTGGCAGTGGCCTCCGCCGGGGTTTGCCCTTCTTCTTCGTAATTCAGGTATTCCAGTTTCAATCCGACGGTTGTGTTCTCGCTCCCTTCCCAAAGGAGCTTCAACCGGGCCCCGTAATCCATCCGCGTCCCGCCGTCCGGGCCGGGATTAAAGTTTTCAATATATCCATCGCGGTCCTTGTATTGCAGTGATAGTCTCGCGCTCAAACCATCGGACAGAGGCCCGGAAATAAACCCGTCCACGCCGATTTGCCCGCCGACTGTACTGTAGTCACTGATGAACGCATTCACACCCGCATCAAAAGTCGGCGTGGGGTCGGCGGTGTTAATAATAACCGCACCTGCAAGCGTATTTTTGCCGAACAAAGTCCCCTGGGGTCCGCGCAGAACCTCAATGCTGCCGATGTCCATCAAACTGTGCAGGTTAATGGCGGCTCGTCCAATATAGACTTCGTCGATAAACCGCCCGACCGATTGCTCAATTGAGTGGGTGGTACCGGATCCGATACCGCGAATGTAGAGGTTGGGCAGGATGCTGGCATCGGAGAACTCAAAATTCGGGATATAGAGCGACGCATCTGCAATATCTATGATAGCGTTTTCCCGGATCGTGTTTGCATCAATGGCCGCTACGGAAACAGGGACGTCCTGGATACTCTCCGCCCGTTTCGTTGCCGTCACAATGATTTCATCCTGCTGGGCGTGGCCTGGACTGTTTAATCCAAAAACCGAAATTGACAAGAGCAGTGCAGACTTGGTTGTGTAATGAATTTTCATGTCCTGTCCCGATACGTAAGCGACATTTCCGGATGCCTGAGTCTGCACCCAGGGTATCACAAGTCTAATACCGTGACAGGGGTTTTTTGATACGGCATTGGTATGAAAATGCTGATTTTCAGGACCGGATTATGCAATTAAGCCATAAGTGCGGTTGGCTTCGCTATTGAATAATATCAACCGCCAATGGATGGCCATGACAGACAGGTTGGGTCAACGCCGCCTGTCTCTGCGGTCATCATCCCGCAGGATAAACAATCTCGGGTCGAGATCGGCATTATATTGCAGGTCGGACATCATTACCCGTGTCTGTTCGCCAAAAGCATCCGTGATAATCCATGACCGAAATGCCAGGGTCTGCGCATCAAACACCATGGTGATGCTGCCTTCCATTTCACCGTTTCCGTCACGGGCCGTGACACGGATTTCAGTCGGTGATTTCTGCAAGCCGATAATTTCGGTGTCTTCGGCGAGATTAACTTTTTTCCTGAGGAAAAAATGCAGCGGCGTCGACGCCAGCGGCACACGGTCGGATGTTTCGAGTGCGCGATCCTGCTGCACCAGTGTTACGCCGTCAGAGACGATTAAAAGAGGACTCGGATCCGCATAATCAATACGTAGCTTACCGGGGCGCCTGAGGAAAATTTGCCCCTGATCCGTCGAGCCGTCCGGATTATACTGCGTAAAGCGGCCCGAAAAACTATGCGTGTGGTTGAGTGTGTAATCCAGCTGTGCCAAGTCCTGGGGCACGGATTGCGGATCAGTGAAAGCCGCCATGGATTGGCTCTGATCCGGTGCGTCTGTACCGTGACTTTGCGGTACGGTCGCGGTTGTCAGGATAATGAGACAGATGGCGGTTGACAGTTTTCCAGGAAGCATAAAGGTCTCCATAATTTGCATATTTCTACCGGGACAGCTACAGAATCCCGGATTAAGGTCTTGCGCCGTAATGAGAAATAACCTCCGCGGCGGCGCGGCTGCCGAGATGACCGGCCTCTATCCAACTCATGCCCGTAACATGTCCGGCCAGTACACCGGCGGCATATTGATCACCGGCTCCGGTTGCGTCCTTTATGTGATCCACGGACGCAGCAGGGATAAGATGCCGGTTTCCGCCTTCGAGAATTATTGAGCCCTTTTCAGATCTTGTGATGCAGGCAATTTTATCAACCGCGGCCAGGGCATTCAGCGCATCCCCAAATGACAAACCCCGATAAAGCGATAACAACTCTGATTCATTGGCAAACAGAATATCGGTGTGATGTTCGACCAGTTGACGGAAACTCTCGCGGTGACGTTCCACACAGAACGAATCCGACAAAGTCAGCGAAACCGTCCTGTTGGCGGCTTGAGCAATTTCCGCGGCCTTGACAAAAGCCTTTTTGGCTGGGTCTTTATCAAAGAGATAGCCTTCCATATAGATGATGCGTGAACCTTCGACCTGTTCCCGCACAATGTCTTTTGCATCAAATTTAACAGATGCACCGAGAAACGTATTCATTGATCTTTCCCCGTCGGGCGTGACAGCGACAAGGCATCTGGCCGTTGCGTCGCGGCCCTTCAGGGGAGGTGTGTCGAAATCAAGCCCGGCATCGTGCATACTTTTGACAAATCGCTGTCCAATTTCGTCCTCGCCGACTTTTCCGACATAGGCGCCGGCCACACCCATCATGGCGATGCCCGCCAGGGTATTGGCACCCGAACCCCCTGCAATTTCCTTTGGTGCAGATTCCGAGGTGAATTTACTGTGAAGATCCAGAGCTCGAGGCTCGTCTATGAGCGTCATGGCCCCTTTTTCGATGGCGTTCAGGTCAAGGAAGGCATCAGGGACGGGTGCGATAACATCCATGATCGCATTGCCGACACCGAGCACGTCGTATCTTGCAGGCATGTTTTTGTCTATCATTACCAATCCGGCGGCCTTAATCCACAATGATGCCCGTTTCAAACTGAATCAGGACAGACACATGAAATCTGTTGCCGTACTCATTTCTGACAATCTGCTGCCCGATGCCGAAAACAGCCGCGTGGACCGGTTTGAACTGGAAGAGGAAATGTCCAAACTGGTTCCGGCTTTTGCCGATAACGGGATGAAACTCGACGAGGTGCGCTGGCGGGAAGCCTCCGGCAGAGCTCCGGATTATGATGCCATGCTGCCGCTCTTTGTGTGGGATTATTTTGAGGGCAATGCGGCTGCCTTCTGTCGGGAAATGGCCAGGACCTCGCAGCTGACCCGTCTTTACAACAATCTGGATGTCATCAACTGGAACTCTGACAAGGCCTATCTTGATGAATTGGCTAAATTGGGGGCGCCCGTACTCGAAACCGTCACTTTGGAACGGGTGACCAGGGCGGGTGTTGCGAAAGCCTTTGAAATCACAAATGCGGATAAACTCGTGATCAAACCTCAAACAGGCGGCGGCGCCTGGCGACAGGTCCTGTTCCACAAGGATGATGTGTTTCCGGACACATCCCGGTTGCCGCCGGCCGCAGCGCTGGTGCAGCCGTTTTTGCCGAGCGTGCAGGACGAGGGCGAGTATTCATTTGTTTACTTTGGCGGACAGTTTTCCCATGCCTGTGTGAAACGTCCCGGGGCCGGAGACTACAGGGTCCAGTCCATCTATGGCGGGACAGAAAAAACTTATACTCCAACCGCAGGGGAGCGACAGTCAGCGGAAGATATTCTGGATGTGCTGGATATTGTTCCGCTTTATGCACGCGTAGATCTGTTGCGCGGGCCTGACGGACAACTGCGCCTGATCGAACTGGAACTGATTGAGCCCTACCTTTACCTGCCGCATGCCGAAGGTGAAGGCGGTGAGAATAAGGGTGCGCAGCGTCTGGCCGGGGCTTTACTCAAAGGCCTTGGTTCACCGGACCCGATTCCCGTCCCCGTTTACAAAACCTCCCCCCTTTACAAAACCTAATCGGCATTGAGCACTTCGAGGGTGAGTTGATCATTCGTAAACACACAGATCTTGTCGGCAATAGCCATTGCTTTACGGGCCAAGGCCTCCGCATCGTCTTCGTAGGGATCCATGGCGAGGGCTGCTGACAAGGCATAATTGCCGCCGCTTCCGATGGCCGTGATTTTCGATTCCGTGTCCAGTGTATCCGGTTCGACGACATCCCCTGTTCCTGTCAGGACGTAGGTTTCATTTTTGTCGGCGACAATCATCATCGCCTGTAACTGGCGCAGGTATTTGTCCATGCGCCAATCCTTGGCCAACTCGACGCAGGCCCGGGCGAGCTGTGTCGGATATTGTTCCAGCTTGGCTTCCAGTCGTTCAAGCAGTGCAAACGCATCCGCCGTCGTTCCGGCGAATCCGGCCACAACCTTGCCGTCCGCCAGGGTTCGCACCTTCCGCGCCCTCGTCTTTATTACGGTTTGATTCCCCGCTGTTACCTGCCCGTCACCGACAACAACGACCTTGCCGTTTTTGCGCACGGCAAGAATGGTTGTACCGTGCCATTGGAAAGCATCCCTGTGATTGTGAGGCATTGCTGTCTCCGTTCCTGCCGGGAACGTGGGGTATATGTGGCTGGATTCAAGTCCGGGTGAGCAATTGCAACATGCCGGTTCTGGACAAAAACATCAGACCCCGGCCTCTGTTGTCCGTTCGGCCCCGCGCAGGCGGGGAACGGTCTCGCCCGGGGCCGGGAACAGCTTTTGCATGAGGCCGCGCTTGTACAGTTTCAGGGTGGCGACCTGTCCTTCCCGGGCCTCGATCAGGTCGTCAAGGGAGGACAGGCAGCCAACTATCTCACGCTGTTCGGCAAGCGAAGGGAGGGGGACGAGGAAATCTTGGATCTGCTTTAGATCGCCTCTTGGCATTTTCGAGCCCTTGGCCCCGCTCATGACGTGGGCAATAAACCGGTCGGACATCAGAAACTGGCCAAGGTACTGGTGCATCACGTCTCTACCGGAGCGCACGACAAAAACATCGTTGGACGTGCCGCCTGACCTATCGGCAATCCATACCTTTTTCAGGTAGGGGCGAATGTTTGACATGAGGATGTCACCCTCACGGTAAGCGATTGCAGCATTTGATGGCGGGACTTCCGGAACCGGGGAAAGGCCCCCAAAGTCTGGAAGCAAATTCACAGTGCTCACGTAATTTCCGGGCGGGATTTTCTCCGAGGGAATACGGTCCCGTATGAACTTTGCGACGTCGTGCTCCCCCAGCCGTTTCACTTCCCACGGCGGGGCATCCCGGAACCCGGGAAAGCGCAGGGCCGGGGTGGTCTCCCCCGGGGCCGGGAACAGCCTCTGCATCAACCCGCGCTTGTGCAGTTTCAGGGCGGCGACCTGTCCTTCCCGGGCCTCAATCAGGTCGTCAAGGGAGGACAGGCAGCCGACTATCTCACGCTGTTCGGCAAGCGAAGGAAGGGGTAATGTTAGTTTTTCAAGTTCATATTTCGATATCCCGAGCACACTTATGCCCTGCGCAACCCTCCTGATTTGAAGGCGAACGCCTTCCGAACCTAAACAATAGCCCGCA
>JACOMS010000069.1 GCA_014324115.1 Hyphomonadaceae bacterium | reverse complement strand
GCAGGTTCGGCCGGAGCGGTGATGGAAACTGTGAGATTGGCTGCACCTGCGTTGCCCGCAGCATCACAAGCCACCGCCTCGCACTCAGCATCGGTATCCTCACTGACCGCGGGCGCCGTGTAGGTACTGTTCCCGACACTGAAGGAACCGGCCGTACATTCCACACCCCCACCCCTCTCAATACCTTCATTATCCGTCGCCGTAAACGTTACCGCAACGGTGGCACCCGAGACCACAGTCAGGGGATTCGGGCTGAAGGTCAGAACCGGCGGCGTTGTGTCTACGTCCTGGCTGAGGGCAGTCGGCGCCAAACCGACAGTCGATGCCAGCGAGAGACTGGCCGACACAATGTGGCGGATAACTGGTTTCACCGGTATTTCCTCAGCCAGTAAAAGTAGTTGTCACAGCCCGGTCACTGGAACAAAATCCCGCATCGCGCCTCCCAGGTTGTGTCAAGACTGTTGCGAAATCGCGTGTGCCCAATCCGTTACGACACAGATGCGCGCACACTTTTTCGCCGCTGTCCTCACCGCTGTCATCGTCACATACCGGATGTAATGGGTCCTGACGTCAGGCACGTTCCACCATCATCTTCTTGACACTGGCGATAGCCTTGGCTGGATTGAGGCCCTTGGGGCAGACATTGGCACAATTCATAATCGTGTGGCAACGATAGAGCTTGAACGGATCTTCAAGAGCATCCAGGCGCCTGTCTCTGGACTCGTCCCGCGAATCAATCAGCCATCGATAGGCCTGCAACAGCGCCGCCGGACCCAGATAACGGTCACCGTTCCACCAATAGCTTGGACAGCTTGTCGAACAGGACGCACAAAGAATACATTCATAAAGCCCGTCCAGCTTTTCGCGGTCCTCGGACGTTTGCCTGTATTCGCCTTTCGGCTCGGCCTCCGATGTCTGCAACCAGGGCTCAATCGAAGCATACTGTGCGTAAAATCGGGACAGGTCCGGGACAAGGTCGCGGACGACCGGTAAATGGGGAAGCGGTGAAATCGTAATCGTGTTGCCGTCCACCTCGTCAATGCCCTTGGTGCAGGCAAGTGTATTGCGCCCCCCGATATTCATGGCGCAAGAGCCGCATACGCCTTCGCGGCAAGACCGTCTGAAGGCAAGCGTCGGGTCGACCTCGTTTTTGATCTTGAACAGCGCGTCAAGAACCATGGGCCCGCATTCGCCCAAATCAATTTTATAGGTATCCCAACGCGGACCCTGTCCGTCCGCGGGATCAAAACGATAAATCCTGAAGGCCTTCAGACGAGCGCCCGCGTCGGGCGCTGACCAAACCTTGCCCTCGGACAGTCTGGAGTTTTTCGGCAAAGCCAACTGTACCATTTAGAGTTCCATTTCATTAGAGAGAGTTCCATTTCAAACTTTCCTCACAGGCATACAACAGGGACATTAAAATGCCAAGGCTGAATTTTTGCTTCAAATTGTCATGCCTGTCGCCTGCTCCCGCGAGACACGGATCCCGGACAGACCCCACTGCCCTCCACCGCCATGTCCCCGGATTTCTATTCCTCGGGCAAAATGTAAAGAGTAATGGATTTGCTGTTTTCGAACAGGCTTTCACCGCGCCTGATGACGTCGTCAAGTTTCATATTCCGATACAACGTGGTCCGTCTGCGATGCCGGTCGAGTCGCTCCGGATCAGTCTGGGCTTCACCGATCACATTCATCCAGTAGCCATTATTTTCAAGGCTTTCTTCGATGTTCTCACGGATGGGAGTAATGGCCCGATCAAATTCGTCCTGTGTAACGGTTCCGGTCTGGATTTCTGTCGCAAGGTCAAATATCCGGGCTTGAACCTGATCAATATCGTCGGGGTTTACCTCAACCGATACGCCGAAATAGCCGAAATCGGGATAGTCCCGGCTGGCAAAATTGAATGCGCCCGGTGAATAGGTCGATCCCAATTCTTCCCGCAACACATCATTCAAACGGTTTTCGAAGACGGATTGCAGAACATCAAGCTCGCTTGCTGTTACATCACTCCGGCCGTCGGGTCCGGGCCAGTAAACAAGGAGCAGGGCTGTGTCCGGTTCACCGGTGTGGGACAGGATTACGGGTTGTTTCGATCCTTCCGGAAATGTCAGGCGCGTAACCCCGGAGCTGTAAACCGGAACATTGATTGATCGCGAGGGAAAGGCACCGAAGGTCCGGGCGACTTCGGCAATGACAGTCCCGACATCCACATCACCCACAACTGCGATCTCCATGGCACTGTTTTGCAAACCCGGTGTGATCCACTCAACAAGTGTCTCCATGCTGACACCCAGCAGGGCCTCTTCATCTGGAATACCAAAACGCGGATCACCGGAGCGCACAATCCGGTCCGCATCGCGCTGCGCAACACCTGCGGGGGTTGAGTCAAGTGTGGGATAAAGGCTTTCGATCAGCTTGCCGTATCGCGCAACGGACTCTGCGCGAAACCCGGGGGCGGAAATCAGGGCGGCCATCAGGTTAAGCTGATCGGGTAAATGTTCGGGGGTTGTCGATCCGCCGAGATAAAACCGTCTGGTACCCATGGAAAAACCGGCACCGACACTTTTGCCCGCCATCAGGGTCTGGATGTCATCTGCGGAATGAGCCTTCAGGCCGCCACTGGTCATAATGCTGGGGGCAAACCAACGCAGGCCGGGATTATCCCTGGGCAGGGCCAGTTCACCCTGCCCAAACGCAACCGACAGATTGATGATGTTTTTCTGATAAGGTGTCTTCTTGATATTGAGACGCACATTGTTCCCGAACCGCACGGTTTCAATGCCTATATCCGCAATGGTCGCGCGTTCGACAACTTCTCCGGCGGGGCCGAAATCTGTATAGGCGAATTCGCCCGGATCAGCCTCTTCTCCGGATTCTACCTCGACAGCCTGCGAGTCCCTGAAGGCCTCAAGGATTGTGTCCCGGGGATTTTCAATGATTTCGCTGGTCGAAAGATAGATTTGCGGGGTTTCATAAGCTGCCCAGATTTTCCTGAATTCTGCATGTACCTGCTGCGGTGTGATGTGGTCGGCATAATTCTCAAACGCTTCAAGATCGTGGGCAGGAGACGTAAAAACACTCTCGTCGCTGAAACTTCCCATTATGCGACGGGCCAACAGCGGCGTGCGGCGGGTGGATGATGTCTGTACGGCGACTTGTCGTGATTGGCGCGTGATGGCAATTTGCTCGTCGAGTTCGGCCTGCGTGAAACCATGGAGATAGGCGCGGCGGAGTTCCTGCTCCCCAACGGCCAGGGCCGCAGCCCAGTCTTCGGGCCTGGATGACAGGCTTACGGACGAGATGGAAAAGATATCGTAGACGTTTGAGGTGCCTGCCTCCGCACCGATAAAGGGGGCATCGACCGTCTGGGCCTGTTTGGAGAGGCGGCGGGCAAGAATACGGTTCCCGAGGGATTCAATATGGGAATCACGACGGTTCCCGACCGTATCCTCACGCATATCAGGCGCGCGCATCACATTCAGGCTGACAGATGTCCGGATTTCCGGATCGACGTAATATTCAACATCCATTTCACGTGCCTTGAGCAGTGCGGGGGTGAACGACTCCAGAGGTTTGCCCACCGCTTCCCAGTTTGCGAAATATTCAGCAATTTTGGTGGCGGCGTAGCCGGTATCGAAGTCCCCCACCAACACAATGAAAGTGTTTTCAGGCCGGTAGTAACCGTTGTAAAAGTGGCGAAACTGCTCTGCCGTGACAGATTTAATCGCCTCTTCAGTCCCGATAGGCAGCCGATCCGGGAACAGGCTACCATCCAGATAATAGGACAACCGGGCAACAAATGCCTTGTACGCAGCACTGTTTCTGGCGCGTTTTTCGGCCAGAATGACGCCGCGCTCCCGGTTTATGGCATCCGGATCGAGGGTGAGATTCGACGCTGTTTCCCGCATCAACATGAGTGTCTCATTGAGGATTTCATCATTCACTTCGGGGAGTTCGAGCTGATAGATCGTCTCTTCAAAGCCGGTGGAGGCGTTGGTATCCGGACCAAAGGCGAGCCCGTACTTTTCCAACCGTTTGACCATCTCGCCTTCGGGCACATTCTCGGAGCCGTTAAAAGCCATATGCTCCAGAAAATGTGCCAGACCGCGCTCATCATCCTGTTCGTTGAGCGAGCCTGTATCGATCCGCATCAGAAGTGTTGCCGTATTGGAAGGTGTCCCGTTGGCCATGACGGCATAACGTAAACCGTTGGGCAGAACACCGTACTCGACCTGTGCATCCGCAGGCAGATCACTGGCCTCGTGGGCAAAGTTGACAGTTTCCTGTTCGCTTTTGCAGGCCGTAACGGCAAACGGGGTTACCAGAATCATCAATAAAAACAGAGGATCAAACCTGAAATATCGCATATTGTCTCTTCCTGCCTCTTCTGTGAACCCAAAACCGTAATCGGGGAGGGACATATCCTGGCCCATACCGCCAGATTATGCAAGCCGGGATTGCCGTCCTGAACCGTTATTACCGGTCGCAGTGATTTTGGTACCGGAAGCGGAGCGGATCATGCGGACTGCCGACTTCGGGTATCGTCCCCGATAAACCGCGCCCGGTAAAAGGATGCACGCCGATGCTGTTCCGCACGGAATTTTTTTCCACATGGAACTCCGGAGGCGTTGACAAAAAGTCCCGAAATAGTCTACGTTGTCCCGGTTGGCGCCGTCGACTCTGTCATGACACTATAAGTTCATGCGGGCCGGGCGATACGCGGAACACCCGTGACAGGGAACAGGCGCCACCGGCGTCGGAAAAGGAAAAAGCCATGTTTGCAGTCATACAAACCGGCGGTAAGCAGTACAAAGTGGCCAGAGACGATGTGATTGTCGTCGAGAAGCTGGACAGTGAAGAAGGCAGGACCATCTCCTTCAGGAACGTGCTCGCCTGCGGCCAGGGAGCTGACGTGAAAATCGGCGAACCGCTTGTCAGGGGTGCCGAAGTCAAGGGTCAGGTCATCGAGCAGCGCAAGGGCGATAAAATTATCGTTTTCAAAAAGAAGCGCCGCAAGAACTATCGGCGCAAGAAGGGTCATCGCCAGTACGAGACCGTCGTCAGAATCACAGAAATTTCCCGCTAATACGCGGAATTCAGGGAGCCGGGCATGGCACACAAAAAAGCAGGGGGATCATCCGGTAACGGTCGCGACAGTGCGGGCCGTCGACTGGGTGTGAAGAAATTCGGCGGCGAGGCTGTTATTCCCGGCAACATTATTGTCCGTCAACGCGGGACGAAATTCTATCCCGGCATAAATGTCGGCATGGGCAGGGATCACACTCTCTTTGCACTGTCTGAAGGTCGCGTCGCGTTCGCAAAAAAACGTAACAAACGCACCTATGTATCCGTTGAGCCGATGGTACAGGCCGCCGAATAATGGTCTGCATGCTTGCGGACCGCAGCTTTGCGACCTGAAACAGACGGCACGGAAACCGGAGCGCGGCGGTGCGTCCGGGGCTCCCGGCCCATTGATGTTCGAAGCACGCCATATATCGGGCATGGGGACGTATGTTGCCTTGGTACGTCTTTCGGTGGATACCCTGACTTCGGAGCATTTTGTCCAGCCCCCCGGCTTCAAACCGACAGGATCAGACCAGGGGTATATTTATATGGCGCATCCCTGCACGGTGCAGGCCCGGGGGACCGGCGCATCAATAAACCCTCTGGATATGAACAGGCTGTGCCTAACCGTTTGAGAGACTGTAAATCTGTGAGGCGTGCGTCATGAAATTCGTCGATCAGGCTAAAATCCATATTCGATCCGGAAACGGCGGTGCGGGATCCATATCCTTTCGGCGGGAAAAGTATGTGGAATTCGGCGGTCCTGACGGCGGTGACGGCGGCAGGGGCGGTGATGTGATCATCCGCGCAACAGAAAACCTCAACACGCTGATTGATTATCGTTACAGGCAACATTTCAGGGCCGACACCGGCACCCACGGCATGGGCCGGAACCGCACCGGGGCCGCCGGTAACAGTGTCGTCCTGACTGTTCCCGTCGGCACACAGGTTGTGGATGCAGGCACGGACGGGCTCCTCGTTGATCTTCTGGAAGACAGACAGGAAGCCCTGCTCGCCCGCGGCGGAAACGGCGGCTGGGGCAATGCCCGGTTCAGGTCCCCGGTCAACCGGGCCCCGCGCCGGGCCAATCCGGGCGAAAACGGCGAGGAACGCTGGATCCGGCTACGGCTTAAACTGATTGCCGACGCCGGGCTTGTGGGTCTGCCCAATGCCGGTAAATCGACCTTTTTGTCGGCTGTTACAGCGGCCAGACCCAAAACAGCCGATTATCCTTTCACGACTCTGCACCCACATCTCGGCGTGGTCGATCCGGATGGCACAGAACGGTTAGTCCTGTCTGATCTCCCCGGCCTGATTGAGGGGGCCGCTCACGGGGCCGGGCTGGGGCACAGGTTTCTGGGTCATGCGGAGCGCTGCGCGGTGATCCTGCATCTGGTTGACGCCACCGCCGACGACCCGGTCGGGAATTACAACATTATCCGCAACGAGCTCGAAAATTACGGCGGCGGCATCCAGGATAAACCGCAGGTCGTCGTCATTGCAAAATGCGATGCGTTGAATGATGATGTTATTGCACGGGTTTCGGACAATCTTGAAGCGGTTGTCGGGCAGCGCCCCCTGCCGATTTCGAGTGTCGGCCGGACAGGTCTCAGGCCCGTCCTGGGAGCCGTTTACGGGCATGTCGAAAAAATCCGCGCGGTTGGACGTATCGCCGGGCCGCAACGCATCAATGCAGACGAGCCTGCCGGGGGATGGCAGCCTTGAGCGGAAGCGGCTGCAATCCCCTCTCCGACAGTCGGCGTATCGTCATCAAAATCGGCTCGGCACTCCTGATTGATACGGATACAGGACAAATCAGAACGGCATGGCTGGACAGTCTGTCCCGTGACATTCGCGATCTGGCACGTGCGGGCAAGGATGTCATCCTCGTATCTTCCGGCGCCGTTGCCCTGGGGCGGGAACGGCTGGGTTTGACGGGTAACTGTCTGACCCTGTCGGAAAAACAGGCCTGTGCAGCCGCCGGACAGGCGCTTCTTACACAGGCTTATGAACGCGCCCTGTCACAACACAACATTGTCACGGCGCAGGCGCTTCTGACCTTGGACGACACGGAAAACCGGCGACGCTGGCTCAACGCGCGCGAGACCCTCGGGACCCTGCTCTCTGTCTCTGCTGTACCGATCATCAATGAAAATGATACGGTCGCAACCGACGAAATCCGGTACGGCGATAATGACCGGCTGGCTGCACGCACGGCACAGATGGTTGGGGCCGACAGGTTAATACTTCTCAGCGATATTGACGGACTGTACAACACGGATCCGCGAACAAGCCCCGACGCTGTTCACATTGCGAAAGTGTCCGCCCTTCCGGACGAGATCATGGCCATGGCCGGACAGGCCAACAGTTCTGCACACGTCGGGTCGGGAGGCATGGCGACAAAACTTGTAGCGGCGGATATTGCCATGAAGGCCGGGTGTCACATGTGTATTATGGACGGCAATGCCTCCGCCCCGCTCTCGCGGTTGCAATCCGGCGCGACAGCCACATGGTTCATCCCGTCACAGGCCCCGCGTGATGCCCGTCGCCAGTGGATTTCCGGCAGCCTCAAACCCAAAGGTGATCTGGTTATCGACACAGGTGCCACGGTCGCTTTGTCCCATGGAAAAAGTCTCCTTGCCATAGGGGTGACCGACGTATCCGGCAGTTTCAACAAGGGCGACGCTGTACGAATCATAAACATGAACGGAAATGAAATTGCCAGAGGCCTGGTAAACTACGGTTCCGAATCCGCGAGGAAGATCAAACGCCGCAACAGTTCGGATATTGTCTCCATCCTCGGATTTACCAACGGCCCGACACTGGTGCACCGGGATAATCTGGTCATGCACGAGGGAAATCCGTGACCTGCCCGCGTACAGATCAGGCCGTTGGCCTGTTTGGCGGATCTTTCAACCCTGCCCATGCCGGGCATTTGCATGTGGCAAAAACAGCCCTGAAGGCGCTTGACCTTGACGAGATCTGGTGGATGGTCAGTCGGCAGCATCCGCTAAAACCTGAACAACCCGACTACGAAACCCGTGTCGCTACGGTGCTGAACCTTCCTCTTGCGCCGCGTATGCGCATCAGCCATATGGAGCCGGACTTCGGCACATCATATACGCGGGACACCCTGCGCCGGGCCAGAATCCGCTGGCCGCATGCGCGGTTTGTGTTTGTGATGGGAGCGGATAACTTCCTGCAACTGCCGAAATGGCGAGGGTGGCACGAGATCATGCACACTGTACCCGTGCTTGTCATCTCACGCCCCGACAGGGGTTCACGGGCGATAAGGGCGCGTCTCGGCAAGGCTGCCGTAATTTACCGCCAGGCCCGTATTCCCGAATGGCAGGCCCATACATTGAAGGATTTAACCGCCCCCGCCTGGACGTTTCTGACAAAGCCGCTCAATCCCCTTTGCTCATCGGCCATAAGAGCGGCGGGAAACTCCGGACAATTTTAAGGCATGGATTCATGTTTTCGCATATGATAGAAGCTTCGCGTCAGACAGGATATCCAGGGAGTTCACCCTGACCCATACAGATAAACACAGCCCGGACTCCACCTCCGCCGACATCAGGGCCGCCTTGTCATTATTGGGGCTCATGCGCGACACCCTGGATCAGCACTCGGCACAGGACACCGTAACCATTGACGTGAGGGGCAAGTCCTCTATCGCGGATTACATGGTCGTGACATCCGGGCGTTCGAGCCGCCATGTGGAAACCCTGGCGGAATATGTACGCAGGGCACTGAAGGAAAACGGCTACAAAAATCCCGGCATGGAAGGCCGGGACAGCGGCGACTGGATCCTGATTGATGCGGGGGATGTGATCCTGCATATTTTCCGCCCCGAGGTGCGCGTCTTCTACAATCTCGAAAAAATCTGGTCCGTGCCTCTGCCCGAAGCGTTGCAGGAAGGTGCAGCCACCGCATCCGCCTGAACATGCGTATCGTCCTGACCTGCGGCGGGATTATCCGGCAAGGCCCGGAACGCGAGCTGCTTGACGACTATATCAGGCGTGCAAACCTGCTGGCGCAAAATCACGGTTTTCCCCGCGTCCATGAAAACGAAATAGACCTGCAACGGGAGAAAACGCGGGCTGATGAGACACAAAAGCTGTTTTCCGGTCTGTCGGACAGGACGAAGCGTATCATCCTGGATGAAAGGGGAGAATCCCTCTCGACCCGGGCGATGGCGACACAACTGGACATCATGCGTGAAGACCGGTGGACAGGGATATATTTCGTGATCGGCGGGGCGGATGGACTTGATCACAGCCGGATCGATTCCCGTGATAAACTATGGTGTCTCGGCAGGGCGACCTGGCCGCACAAGCTGCTGCGCATCATGCTCGCCGAGCAGGTGTACCGCATCTATTCCATCTGGGCCGGTACACCCTATCACCGGAGTTAAAGCCGTGTCGGCACGACCTTTGACAGCTTTTTTGATCCTGTTGACTGCGTTTTCCGTCACCGCACAGACACCGGAGCAGGAAAAGCTTGACAATCTGCAAAAAGAACGGGACGCGGCGACATCCAAAGCCGGGGCACTCGAACAGTCCCGTCAATCAGTGCAGAATGACATCAAGG
This sequence comes from Hyphomonadaceae bacterium, assembly GCA_014324115.1. Lineage (GTDB taxonomy): Bacteria > Pseudomonadota > Alphaproteobacteria > Caulobacterales > Maricaulaceae > JACOMS01. The sequence continues at coordinate 2,495 of JACOMS010000069.1, read as the reverse complement.
CCCTGCAAACGGATCTGACGCGACTCGGCGCTGAAATTAACACTTTGCAGGCTAGGGAAAATATGCTCGAATCGGAGCTTTCACGACTGCGGACAGAGGCGGACAGACTGGAATCGCGCATATTTTCCGATCACAAATCCCTGTCGAAAATTCTGGCCGGGTTACAACGCATTGAAGTCAGTCCGCCCCCTGCCCTGGCCATAAGGCCGCAGGACGCGGTCGGGAGTGCGCGTGCGGCCAGGCTCATGGCTTCGCTCAATGCACAGCTGTCAGATCAGGTGACCGCACTCAGGGAAGATCTGGAGAACCTTGGCTTTCTGCGGGCCGAAATAGGCGCAGAGCGGGCCGCCATTGCCGGGACGCAGGAAAAACTGGCCGTCAGGCAGACTGCACTTCGCCGCAGCATTAAAAGGAAAGCAGATCTTGAACAGAAGCTCGGCACCGATCTGGCGGCGACGCGGGAACGGGCCGACCGCCTGGCGGCAGAGGCTGATACGCTTAAGGAACTGATTCGCAAACTGGAGACTCGGGCGCGATCCATCGTGCCGCGCATCAAACCCGGCAGCGCCACAGATTTGAGCCCCGCCGGTATCGTGCCGCGGCTCAAACCGGGCCGAAGCGCAGGGACCCTGCCCCTTCCCGGGCCGCCGCCGGATACGCTGCGTTTTGCGGATGCCCGCGGTCACCTGCAGGCCCCCTCAAACGGTCATGTGACCCGAACCTATTCCGCCGCACATCAGGGCTATACAGTGGTGACGGGCAGCGAGGCACAGATCACAGCCCCCTACACGGCCCGTATCGAATTTGCCGGAAAATTCAAAAACTACGGCAAGGTCGTTATCATGAACATGGGAGACGGCTATTTCATGCTGATGACCGGACTGGGTGAAGTCCTGACACAAACCGGAAGCTACGTCACGACCGGTGAACCGGTGGGGTTAATGCCTTTCAATGCACAAAACCGGAGCGAGCTTTATATTGAAATCCGCAGGGACGGTTCTCCGGTTAACCCCCGACCCTGGCTCGGCACCGCTTTTGCAAAGCATGGATAACCGCACGATCGCAAATTTCGGCGGCACCAGAAATAACTGGCCTGATTAAAACAAACCGGATAACATCAGGCATCAAGGAGCAACATATGAAGTTTATATTACCTGCCATCGGCACGGCGACAGCGCTTTCACTTCTGGCATTTTCAGCACTCCAGATATCCGCCGAAGCCGTCGGCCCCCCTGATCACACGGAAACATTCCAGAAGCTTGAATTATTTGCCGATGTCATGGCGCGGGTTCGCAATGACTATGTGGTTGACGTTGATGACGGCGAGTTGATTGAAAATGCCATAAACGGCATGTTGCAATCCCTTGATCCCCATTCCGGCTACATCAGCCCCGAGAATTTCAAGGACCAGCAGGTCAGCATGTCAGGTGAATACGGCGGCCTCGGTATGGAGGTGACGATGGAAAACGGTGTGGTCAAAGTGGTCTCCCCCATTGATGAAACGCCGGCAAAACGGGCCGGAATAGAGTCCGGTGACTATATCACGGAAATCAACGGCGAGAGCATCATCGGCATCGGTCTGTCGGAAGCCGTCGACCGGATGCGCGGTAAACCCGGCGATCCGATTTCCATTACGGTCATTCGCGGCAACGAGGACCCGATGGAAATCACCATGACTCGCGAAGTCATCGAGCGAATCCCGGTCAGGCATGATGTCAGGGACGGGGTGGGGTACTTGCGTATTTCGCACTTCAACGAGAAAACGGGGAAGTCGCTCAAAGAGGCTGTGAAGGCACTGAAAGCTGAAATGGGCGGTCGCATCCCCGGTGTGGTGCTGGATTTGCGCGGCAATCCCGGCGGGCTGCTGGAGCAATCCATCAAGGTCAGCAGCGCTTTTCTTGACGGCGGCGAGGTTGTCTCAACCCGCGGGCGCGAGACCGGCGATACGCAGCGCTACAACGCTCAAAAGGGCGAACTTTTGAGAAATATCCCCGTGGTGATCCTGATTGACGGGGCGTCTGCCTCGGCCTCTGAAATTGTCGCGGGCGCCCTGCAGGATCGCGGGCGGGCACTTGTGCTCGGCCTGACATCTTTCGGAAAAGGCTCCGTGCAGTCCATTATCCCGCTTCGGGGTGGACGTGACGGCGCCCTGCGCCTCACCGTGCAGCGCTACTATACACCGGCGGGACGTTCCATTCAGGCTACAGGCATAGTCCCGGATATTGCCGTTGCGGCAAAACCGGATAACGGGAAGGGCAACAAAACCCTGCGCGAATCCGATCTGCCCAACTCCATCATCAATGCTCTTGAGGATATGGAAGCCGGGGACGGGGACGAGAGCATCTCAATCGACTATCCGCCGGAAGGTTATGACGAAGAGGGGGATTATCAGCTGGAAAAAGCGATCGAAATCCTCAAAAACGGGTCTTACCGCACACAACTGCTGGCGGCCGGAAAATAAGAGCCTCCCGATACCGGCCCTGCGGCTCATACGG
>JACOMS010000068.1 GCA_014324115.1 Hyphomonadaceae bacterium | reverse complement strand
GGCAGCAATCAGCTCCTCTTCCGAACCGATACCCTGCCCTTCCGGGACCGCAGGTTCGGACAGGGGCGCACCCAGGCGCGCCTCCATCCATTCCAGGTCTGCACGATTGGCCTCAACCAGCGGATCGGTAATGTGATCCGAGAGAACAAAACGACGGGACCCCAGTTTGGAAATTTGCAACGCAAAGCGACTGTGCCACATCAGATCATATGAATTCTCCGGTTTGAACGGTTCACCAAACCGCCATTTTACGTAAAGCAACGCGACCGCCTCAAGGCTTATGGATTCGTTAATGCGTATCACCTCCCCGGAGTCGAGGGCAACACCAATCTCACGGGCAAAATCCAGCACCACATCACCATCCTCAAGTCGGTTTCGCTGAAAGGGTTTGAGGATCACGTTCTCACGGCCAAAGATATGGTCAAACTTCTGTAAACTACCACGGTAATGGGGCCAAACACTCCTTAAATCGTTCAGATTTTTCACGTCTTCGACTCTGGAATACTGCTGAAACATGCTGGACATAAAGGATCGGGGCGAGCGCACATAGGCGATGACGCGTATATCCTCATCGCTGTATGTGCGCAAGAATTCAGCCGTGTTCCTGGTCATCTCCCGGAAATTGTCGTTAGGCCGCGAGAAACCTTCGTTAGAGATGACAAGCGGGCGCGAAGTCCGCCCGCCTCGACGGCTCTCCAGTACCTGTTTAAACCGCTCTCGATACGTTTCGACAATTTTTCTAACATTTTCGGTGGAGCTGTCTTTTAAGACGAGCTTTCCCACTTTTTCCCGCGAGGGATGGAACAGCAATTTGACTAAGCCGGAGTGGTTAGTCGCAGTCCAGGGAGGACAATCCACTTTGTCGCAGTTTGGTCTAAGAAAAGTGTGCTGGATTGACGTCGATCCAGTCTTGAACATACCTGCGTGAATAATGATCATAACGCTATTTGGCGGAGCAATCTCCCATGGTGTGCCCTTCTCAGAGTGGAACGCCCCATGGGCCGACCGGCCAAGCTGCGGACGAACCTTGCCCACCTTCCAGCCAACGCACCGCAACCAATCAACGCCCCAGCCTTGCGCAGCACATTGTCCAATGCAACCCGCTCCAAAAGCAAACCCATAAAGAAGTCCATGCAAGCCTCCAGTTAAATGCTGTCGTTGAAGCCAATCGTGCTTCATCAAACAACAACAAAATACCCTCAACATGCGCAACATCGCAACAGTCTTGATAAAACTGTTGACCGCGGCCCGGCAACCCGTACATACGGTTGGGAATTTGGCAAACTGGGCGACGGACTTGTCCGCGCCCCGTTGCTGCCGTTGTTCACGCCGTGCGCCAAATGCAGCAAGGAAACGCCAGCATCATGAATTTCAGCACCTTTCTGTCCCTCCCTGTCGAGACCTTCGCCGACAAATTCATGAAATGTGGTCGTATACTGATTTTTCAGCATATTCCCAAGACAGCCGGATCATCGCTGGCAAGAGAGATGAGGCTGACCCTGCCGCCCTATGCCAATATTCATGTTCCGGCCGAAGACTACGCAGAACACCTCGGAGAGGCCGATCCCATGGATGTTGCTACCGAAACGTTCCTGGCCGAAGAGTCCTCGAAACAGTTCCGGTCGGCATCGGGTCATATGCTTGCCAGGCACATGAAAAAACTGCGCGAAGCCTTGCCTTACGCGGCGGTCTTTACGGTGCTGCGCGATCCGGTGGCACGGGTAATTTCTGATTACCGCTATAGTCTGACTCCGCAATACCCGCTACACGAGGACTTCAGGCTCCGCTTTCCCGTGATTGAGGCCTATGTCGATTGTGAGGATTTTCAGAACACGATGTGGCAAGCGACGCGGACGCAGCAGGAGCAGGAGGCGTCGCCGGATGCTATCGCGCGTGTCTTCGAAAACCTCATGTTCATCGGTATTGTTGAAGATCTGAATCTGCATTTCGAGTTTCTGACCGCTTTGATGGGCTACCCCAAGACCATGGAAACCCATCACAACGTCACCGTAGAGAGCGACATAAACAAGATCGAAATCACCGATGGTCTACGCGAGTATATCACAGAGACCAATGCCGAGGACGTATCGCTCTATGCGGCGGTGCGTGGCAGGCTAGCCGAAAAACGCGATGAAATTGTGGCCTTCGTGGATGCGCGCCGGGCACAGTACACCCATGTGGTAACACCGGTCGAGAATAAGGATATGGAAATGATCCTGATTGAGGCAATCTGTCATAGCATACGGGACGTACCTGCTCTGAAAAATGGCAGAGGCGACAAGAGGAGTCCCAGAGCGAAGGCCGTCAGTCTCGTGCGACGCATGAAGCGCACGGGTTTTTCCTTTTCCAGGACCTTGGGGATTCTTTGACGCGGATTATCTTGCCAGGGTTGAGGGTAACGCCAATTGCACGGGCAAAATCCAGCACCACGCCACCACCCTCAATCTGCTCCCGTCGGAAGGGTTTGAGGGTCACGCTCTGGCGGCCGAAGAAAGTATGATCGCCAGATATCCAGTTTGGCCAGATTGCTTTCCAACGTGCGTTTACGCAGTTACTGAAACATGCTGGATATGAAGAACCGGGGCGGGCGTACACAGGCGATGATGCGCATATCCTCGCTGCGGTCACGGATATAGTCGGCCAGCCCTTGCACCGCCTTCTTCATGGCTTTCCGATCACATGAAATGGCCTCAGCAGAAAAAATCAGCGGGCGCGAAGTCCGCCCGCCTTGACGGCGATCCAGCATCTGTTCAAACCTCTCGCGCCATGTGTCGGCGGTCTTTCTAACGCTTTCGGGACTGGCACCTGACAATTTGTACCTCCCCACTTTTCCGGGGAAGGATAGAACAGCAGGGTAAACAAACCGGAGTGATGAGTTGTCATCCAAGGCGCATAATCCACCTTGTCGCCACCCAATGCAGCGAAGGTCTCCTGTATCGACGTTGATCTGGTTTCGGGCATGCCAGCGTGAATAATGATCACGTTTTTCCCTTCGACGCAACCCCTGACGCCCGGGTGGTCCTGTACGGAGGTACGGTTAAGGAAAAACCCGCGCGCTCCATTCGGCGTATGGTCCAGATGGCGACTTGCCTAGCCGCTAACTCTTCCTCTCTCTCCCACTCGTCGCCCACACTGACGGGTACGCCGCACATATGGCGCCATATTGTACCGGCCAAGGCTGTCTGCTCGTCTTGAACCTGTTCGACACTGTTGTTGTAGTATGCCCGGCGCGCGGTCACGAAGGCTGCGATCTCGCTGCGTCTTGGAACCAGCGCGTGCCGCAACACTCTGTAGAATGCCATATCCTTGGCATTGACCGCTGCGATCCGGTCGCGCAGATCATCGGTGATCTCAATCCTGTTGCTATCGCTCAATTTGGTGGCGTTCCTGTGGGAGACAAGGGTCTTGGGATGGCCAAACAATGCGGTCAGGAATTCGAAATGCAGAGTTATGTCATCGAATAGACCAATGAACAGATAGCTGTCGAAAATGCGCACAATGACGTCACTTGTCACCGCATCGTCTTTTGCCGCCACTGCATTCCACATTGTGTTTTGGTAATCCGCACAGTTGATATAGGCGTCGATTGTGGGAAAGCGGGCCATGAATTGCTCGCGGAGCGGGTATTCCTCAGTCAGACTATAGCAGTAATCGGAAATCACCCGGTCCACCGGATCGCGCAGCACGGTAAAGAACGACACATAGGGCAAGGCCTCACGCAATGTTTTCATGTGGCTGTGGAGCAAGTGACCCGACGCCGACCGATACCGGTACCGGACATGTTCGGCCAGGAACGCCTCAATGGCACCTGCCATGGGATCACCTTCTTTGAGGTGATCCGCATAATTTTTGGACGGGACATGAACATTACAGAAAGGGTTCAGGATCGCCCTCATCTCGGTCACCAGTGATGACCCGGCAGTCTTGGGGATATGCTGAAAGAACAGCATGTGACCATGTCCCTGATAATTGCGGGCAAATCGCGGAACGGGATTACTCAGGAAAGTGCTGAAGTTCACGTGATTGGCTTCCTTACATTGCGTGACGTCAGCGGATGATGCGGATAGTGATTGCGACAATGCCCGGACCTGGGGATTCTGTCTGAAGTCCGAATAAACCCGCTGTCCTCAAGGCGGAGTCAATGGCTCCTGTGCATGACGGCTTTTCAGCAAAGTTTGACAAACTAGAAGCGACTGTACTGCGATTAATCATTATCCCGGTCGCCCTGTAATGCCTTGAGCAAGTCATCTTCGGACATCTCGGCAGATTTCGTACTGCCATCATGTTCAATGACCAGAACTGGTGCGTCGTCCTCGTACCCTTCGGGTAGATCGTCATCTGTGATCACGCGCTGCAGACTGTGTACCAGACCCTTACGCAGATCATCCATGTCAAGGGTTTCCCCGGCTAGCTCACGCAGAGCGACAACCGGATTTTTGTCATTATCGCGATCCACGGTAGGGCTGGACCCGGCGGAAATAATGCGCGAGCGATGCGCGGCCAATAGAACCAGATCAAAGCGGTTCGGAACTTTCTCAATACAGTCTTCAACAGTAACACGAGCCATGAGGCCTCCAAATTGATTTTGTGCTCATCCTGATGATGCCATCCAAAAGGACGAGTCAAAACCGCCCGTACCCAAGGGTGACAAGCAATGCAAGTTTTATGTGAATGACTTTTTGCGATTTCTAATATTGACACAGGACAGGAATGATCCATTGTGTTAGTATATTGGCACATTGGATATGAATACGCGACGAACCGGATCAGAAACCTGTGCGACACGCTAAGCTGCATCGACGATGCGGAAGAGGTGAACAGTTTTCTCATCGATCTCTGCACCCCGGCGGAGTTGCGCGCCTTGTCGGAGCGCTGGCAGATGGCGCGGTTGCTTGACAGCGGAGGGCTGTCCTATCGTGGCATTCGCGCAGTCACCGGCGTCAGCACGACGACCATCGGGCGGGTTGCGCGTTTTTTGAAAGATGAATCTTATCAGGGCTACCGCAGAGTCCTAGATCACCTCAAAACTCATACGACGGGACATTAAAATGATCGACAGATTGCGCATTGCGCTCCAGAAAGAGGGGCGCTTGGCGGATGACAGTTATGACCTTCTCAAGACATGCGGCCTGCGTTTTTCGATCCGTAACGGCGGTTTACTCGCACGGGTAAGAAACATGCCCATTGATCTTTTGTTGGTTCGTGACGATGACATTCCGTCTTTCGTGGCCAATGATGCCGCCGACATTGGTATTGTCGGTGAAAATATCCTGGTCGAGGAGCAATTGACCGCCGCGAACGGCCTTGATGCGACGATTGCCATGCGGCTCGGCTTTTCCCGGTGTCGCCTCTGTCTTGCCGCACCCGCAGTTGGAAAAACAAGATCGGACCGGGATCTGCAAGACACACGCATCGCCACAACTCATCCCGGGATAACAGAAAAATATCTCAATGAAAACAATATCAAAGCCAAAATAGTCGAGATCAGGGGGGCCGTCGAACTGGCCCCATCTATCGGGATCGCTGAGTCGATTTGTGATCTTGTGTCCTCCGGCGCGACCCTGGAAGCAAACGGTCTGGTGACTTTCGAAACCATCCTGGATAGTGAAGCGGTGCTCATCGTATCTTCAAGAAAAATGAATATGGAAAAACAGGCGATTCTGGACAGGTTAGTGAACCGTATTGACGGCGTTATCAAGTCCAGGGAAACAAAGTATATCATGCTGAATGCGCCCAGAGACCGCCTTGATGACATCACAGCCCTGCTTCCCGGGTCCGATGCTCCGACCATTATGCCACTGGCCGGAAAAGAGGATTTGGTAGCCTTGCAGACGGTTTGCACCGAAAATATTTTCTGGGAAACGCTTGAAGACCTGAAATCACTCGGCGCAAGGGCAATTCTGGTGCTCCCGATTGAAAAGATGATGAACTAATGATGCAGACATTTGTATGGTCAGAGTTAAGCGCCCGCGAACGCTCGGATGCCCTCGCCCGCCCGTCCTGTCTGAGCGATAACACCGTGCGGGACTCTGTCATCAGGATCATGGCGGATGTGCAAAATCGGGGCGATGCCGCCGTGCGGGATTATACCCGGCATTTTGACGGGGTGGCGCCTGTAGATCTGTCGGTGTCAAAATCTGAATGGGAAACAGCCTGGAACAATCTTGACGAAGCTGATCGTGACGCCATGAAAATGGCCAAAGCCAACATCGAGACCTTCCACGTCGCGCAAATTCCGCAGACTATCGAAGTGGAAACCATGCCGGGCGTGATGTGCCGCCGCGAATCACGCCCCATTCGGTCCGCGGGCCTGTATGTGCCGGGCGGCACGGCCCCGCTGGTCTCAACCCTGATGATGCTGGCCATACCGGCCAAAATCGCCGGCGTAGTACGGCGCATTGTCGTTACCCCGCCGGATGAAGATGGCAATGTCGATCCGGCTATCCTTGCCGCCGCCCATTTGTGTGATGTTAGCGCAGTCTTTGTTTGTGGCGGTGCACAGGCCATTGCAGCCCTCGCCTACGGTACGGATACGATTCAGGGATGCGATAAGATTTTCGGTCCCGGCGGCGGTCCTGCCATTGATCTACCCGCCGGACCGTCAGAAGCCATGGTGATCGCGGATGATACTACAAATCCGGTCTTTGCTGCATCAGACCTGCTAAGTCAGGCCGAACATGATACACTGGCACAGATTGTCTGCGTCTGTTCCTCACCAAGGATCGCAGATACGATCAAGGCAGAGGTCAAGATACAGATCAGGATACTCCCCCGCCATAAAATAGTGGAAAAATCAATGAATTATGCGCGATTCTTTATTGCAGAAAACCGCCAGGAGATTGTGCAGATAATAAATTCATATGCACCGGAACATCTGATTATTTTAACGGACCAAGGGGATGATCTTGTCGGGGATATCCATAATGCCGGGTCTATTTTCCTCGGCCCGTGGACTCCGGAGTCGGTCGGCGATTATGCCAGTGGCGCGAACCACACCTTGCCCACATCCGGCGCGGTAAAAGCCTATAGCGGCCTGACGCTGGAGAGCTTCATGAAGTATGTATCGATACAAAAACTGTCGCAAGACGGATTGCGCAAACTTGGCCCGGCGGTCGAAAGACTGGCCACCATGGAAAAACTGGAAGCGCACAAACGTGCTGTGACCCTGCGACTGGAGACTCTTGATGGCTAACTGGGCTGACTCCATTGCTCGCAGGGCCATCAGCGAAATGAAGGTTTACTCCGCCCGAGGCGCGACCACATCAGCGCTGCACCTGGACGCCAATGAAAGCCCGTGGACACCCCCGCCATCGGACGCGTCTGTCACGGACTACAACCGTTATCCGGAACAGCAGCCCCCCGCACTCGGAGAGAGACTGGCCGGGCTTTACGGCGTGGCGGCAAAGAACATCATGATGGGCCGCGGATCGGATGAGGCCATTGATACACTGGTCCGGACATTCTGCGAAGCAGGTGTAGACTCAATCCTGACCTGCCCACCAACCTTTGGCTATTTCCAGACCGCTGCTGATGTGCAGGGGGTGAAAACACTGGAAGTCCCTCTCAATGGCATTTTTGGGTGGGATATTGACGGCATTCTTGAGACAATCCATTCTAAAGCCCCCAAAATTGTCTTTCTTTGCTCACCGAACAATCCCACAGGGGGATCACTTACGCAGGAACAGGTCGTGGGGATTTGCGAAAGCAGCAAATATACACTCGTGGTTGTTGATGAAGCCTATGTGGAATTTTCCAGCTTCGGCAGTTTGAACACGCTGCGCCTGCAATACCGGAATCTGGTTATTCTGCGCACCTTGTCCAAGGCTTACGCGCTCGCGGGTGTGCGCATGGGGGTGTGCATCGCCGATACGGATGTCATCAGGCTGCTGCTCAAGGTTCTACCCCCCTATCCTGTGGCCCGCCCCATAGAAAAAGCTGTCATGAAGGCACTCGCGCCTGCGACCATGTCGGTACATGCCCGGCGTATAGCGATATGGAGAAGCGAACGGACACGTTTATTCGGGGCGCTGCATAATTCCCCTTTTGTTGAAAGGGTTTATCCCTCGGATGCGAATTTCCTCCTGATGAAGATATCCAATATAGACGGACTTTTGTCCCGCTTGGCGCAATTCAATGTCAAAATCCGGGATTTTGGATCCAAACTGCCCGGTCTGTTCCGCCTGTCTGTCGGAACTCCAGATGAAAACGACATCGCCCTGGCAGCGTTCAAGGTCGCACACGCACCGACATCAGGAGAGCGCACCGGGGAGTTTTTCCGCACCACAAATGAGACCGATATCGCCGTGCACGTTAATATCGATAATCCGGAAACCACGCAAATAGACACTGGTATCGGGTTTTTCGATCATATGCTGGAACAGATTTCCAAACATGGCGGCATGGGGCTTTCGCTAACATGCAAGGGCGATCTGGAGATCGATGGCCACCACACCATAGAGGATACGGCCTTGGCTTTCGGATCGGCCCTCAAGCGGGCACTGGGTGACAGGACCGGGATCGGGCGATACGGCTTTGTCATGCCCATGGACGAGACACAAGCCAAAATCGCCATTGATCTGTCCGGCCGCCCGAGCTTTACCTTCAAGGGCGAATTCCCTACGGACCATGTGGGCGAATTCGCCGCCGAGATGTGCCCGCATTTCTTCCAGAGCCTGTCGCAGACCTTGGGTGCGTCCATCCAGATTGATGTCGAGGGTGAAAATACCCATCATATGATCGAGGCCTGTTTCAAAGGTGTAGGTCGCGCACTCCGTCCGGCTCTGGCACGGGACGGCGAAGACATCCCATCGACCAAGGGTGTACTGTCGTGAGTCTCATCATTGTCGATACGGGGTGTGCCAACCTGTCATCTGTTGCGTTTGCACTTGATCGATTGGGGCGTGTGGCAAAAATCAGCCGTGATCCGGACGAAATAAAATCTGCCGACCATGTCATTTTGCCCGGTGTCGGAGCCGCCCCGTTTGCCATGCGGAAAATCCGCGAGCGGGGTTTCATCAGCACGCTGCAAAGCCTCAAACAACCTCTGATGGGTATCTGTTTGGGCATGCAGTTGCTCTACGAAGAATTGGAAGAAGGTGGCGAAACCACCACGGGACTCGGCCTGTTACCGGGCCGCATCAGACGGCTCGACACCAAAAACCAGCCCGCGCCCCACATGGGCTGGAACCGGCTCGAATGGGATGAGAGGCATCCACTCCTGAAAGACCTTTCCGACAATCCATACGCCTATTTCGTGCATTCATATGCCGCAAAGGTCAGCGCTGCGACTGTTGCGTGTGCGACACATGGCACGACTTTTTCGGCTATTGTACACAGCAACAATGTTTTCGGCTGTCAATTCCACCCGGAGCGCAGTAGCCGGACAGGCTCGCAAATTCTTGAAAATTTCCTGATGCAGATTTGAGGGCAATCATGATTATCCCGGCGATCGACTTGATGGGAGGCAAATGTGTGCGCCTGTTCAAGGGTGATTTCAACCGACGCACCGACTATAATGTTACGCCTCTGCAGGTGGCAAAACATTGTCGTGCCGCGGGCGCGGATTACATCCATGTGGTTGATCTTGACGGGGCCAGGCATCAGACATCCAAACAATCGGAGTTGATCGTCAAACTTGCACATGAGGGCGGCGTTAAAATTCAAACCGGCGGCGGACTCCGGGACTTGGCAGTAATCCAGACACTCCTGAATGAGGGAGTCAGTCGCGTCGTGATAGGCTCACTTGCAGTGACCGACCCACACATGGTGAAATTCTGGTTGGGCGAAATCGGCTCTGATAAAATTGTCATCGCACTGGACGTAGTCATGGGTGAAGACGGCCTGCCCTTCCCGACACGTCACGGCTGGACGGAAAAAGGTAAAATAAATCTCTGGGACCTCCTGGACGATTACGTAAAATCCGGCCTGTCGACGATTTTGGTCACCGACATTGAACGGGATGGGGTGCTTGAAGGCACCAATGTTGAATTGTATCGGGACATACGGACAAAGTACCCCGATTTGAAACTCATCACCTCCGGCGGAGTTGGCTCCCTTGATGATGTCAGGGAACTTAAGGCATTGCAGCCGGAAGGTATTGTTGTCGGCAAGGCCCTGTATGAGGACCGGTTTACCCTCACAGAGGCGCTTGCATGTTAGCCCGCCGTATTATTCCGTGTCTGGATGTGCGTGACGGTCGTGTTGTAAAGGGCATGCAGTTCAAAAGTCACAGAGATATCGGCGATATTATTGACCTGTCTCTGCGGTACAGAAATCAGGGTGCGGATGAATTAGTATTCTATGACATCACTGCCAGTACCGATGCGCGACAGGTCAGTCGTGACTGGGTGGCAAATGTTTCGCGCCAGATAGATATTCCGTTCTGTGTGGCTGGCGGGATCGACAGTGTCGAGGCGGCTGAACAGCGTCTTGCAGTCGGCGCTGATAAAATATCGATTAATACGCCTGCCCTGACCCGGCCTGATCTGATTGATGAACTCGTCGCGGCTTTCGGGCAGCAATGTATCGTCATCGGTGTCGACAGTTTTGACCACGGCGGCACATATCAGGTGCGCTCCCATACGGGACGCGAGGACGGGGTGCGTGAGACCGGGCGCAAAACCCTGGACTGGGTCGCAGAAGCGGTCGGGCGCGGCGCAGGCGAAATCGTACTAAACTGCATGAACCGGGACGGCATGCGGCAGGGCTATGATATCGCGCAACTGTCCGCCGTCAGACAGATATGTTCTGTGCCGCTGATTGCGTCGGGCGGGGCCGGGGCCGTATTTCATTTCGAGGACGTTTTCAAACAGGCGGATGTTGACGGAGCCCTTGCCGCCAGCGTATTCCACACATCGGCTATCGCCATACCCGACTTGAAGCAATCCCTTATTGCAACTGGAATCCCCATCCGACCGTGACATTCGACGTGAACACACTCGACTTTGACAAGGGAGGTGGTCTGGTCCCCGCTATCGTACAGGATGACCGGACAGAGCAGGTACTCATGCTCGGTTATATGAACAGCGAAGCCGTTCACAAAACCCGCGATACGGGCTTGGTCACATTTTACAGCCGTTCACGCCGGACCCTCTGGACGAAGGGTGAGAGGAGCGGGAATATATTGGCGCTGGTTTCCATGACAGCGGATTGCGATAATGACACATTACTCATCCGCGCCATTGCCAAAGGCCCGACCTGTCATCTCCGCAAGATATCCTGTTTTGGTGACCGTGGGCCGACGGGTATCGGTTTTCTTGCCTATCTCTGCGACGTTATCAAAGGGCGCGTGGAAGACAACCCTGATACATCCTACACAGCCAGGCTTCTGCAAGGTCCGCTAGCCCAGGTCGCGCAAAAGGTCGGCGAAGAAGGGGTCGAGACCGCCCTCGCTGCTGTTGTGGAACAGGACGACATGTTCCTCAGTGAAACGGCAGATCTGTTTTATCATACATTGGTCCTGCTCGCCGCTCGTGATAAAAAACTGTCCGATGTGATTGAGGTTCTGGAGTCACGGCACAGGCAATGAAGTATTATTCTCTCAAGAATGAGAGTGTCATCGTGACATTCGGTGAGGCGCTTCTCGCCGGTCTTGCACCTGATGGCGGGTTGTGGATGCCGCGGGGGTTGCCACAATTTACACCTCGTGAAACGGCCAGACTGGGTGCCATGTGTTTTGCCGATTGCGCAGCCTGCCTGGCGCGTTTTTTTGTCGATACACCCTTTACCGACGCCGACTTGAAGCGCATCTGCCATGACGCCTATGATTATCCTGTACCCATGCGCACATTTGATGGCTATCACCTTGACAGTGCCACACCGGAAGTTGCGGGTGCGTTTGTTCTTGAATTGTTCCATGGCCCGACCTTGGCTTTCAAGGATTTCGCCGCCCGCTTTATGGCACGTTCAGCCAGCCGCCTGATGCAAAACAGCGATGAGACACGGACAATTCTGGTTGCCACGTCCGGCGATACGGGCGGAGCCATCGGTGAAGCCTTCCTTAATCAGGCCGGTATAGAGGTCTATATCCTCTTCCCCCAAGGTGGTGTCAGCAAAGTCCAGAGACAGCAGCTCACGACCATCGGCAACGGTCTCTCAAACGTTCATGCCTTGAGCGTTGCAGGAACCTTTGACGACTGCCAACAAATGGTCAAGGACGCATTTGCCGACGACAGGCTTATGAAAAAACATAAACTCATGTCAGCAAATTCTATCAATGTCGGTCGCGTTGTGCCGCAGAGCTTTTATTATTTCTGGACAAGCCTGCAGGCCAAGGCCGCCTATGTCGAACGGGATATTGTTTACGCTGTGCCGTCCGGCAATCTCGGCAATCTGACCGGCGGATTGATGGCTTGGAAAATGGGTGCACCGATTGATCACTTTGTCATTGGCAATAATATCAATGACCCGTTTGTTGAATATCTAAATACCGGAAAATACCGCCCCCGCGATGCTGTGCCGACGCTTTCAAACGCCATGGATATCGGCCGTCCGAATAACTTCCCGCGCATTATGGAATTGTTTGACGGCAATTTTGAAGCCCTTAAAAAGGTCTGTTGGGGCGCGTCATTCCCGGATGAGGAAACAGAGCGTCACCTGCGCCGCATCCATACGGAAACCGGATATGTGATGTGTCCCCATACAGCCGTCGGGCATCTGGCCATGGAAGCCTTCAAGGCCGAATTCGGCGAGACGTTCACCGGGATTACGGTCGGTACAGCTCATCCTGCCAAATTCGCGGATCGTGTTGAGCCTATTCTAGGTCAAGATATCCCCATGCCGAACACGCTCAAAAACACGGTGGATCGCACGCCGTGTTTCGTCGAAATTGCCCCGGATCTTGACGATTTGGCTGAAATTCTGGCGAGTTAATCACCGTGAAGTTATCTTCCCGCCAGTTCCTCGATGCCTACAAAATGAACGAGCTTGATATAGCTTTTGTCGGCATGTCAAATATCGGCAAATCCTTTACGGCCTCACGCATGACCAAGGCCTTCAATTTCAGATTGATTGAGATTGACACGATGATCCGGGAACACATGGGCCATGAAAGCATGAAAGAATTCGCCGAATGGCAGGGCCATCCCTTTACACCGGACTATAAGGAACGCGAAGACCTCTCTATTCAGATGGAAACCTTCGCGACGCAACAAGCCGTTGATATGGGCAAAGACAGGGGTAACACCATCCTTGATACGACGGGCAGCGTCATCTACATTGATTCGGCTGTGAGACGGCACCTCAGGGAAAACTTCTATGTCGTTCATATAAAGGCGGAACCTTCCGACCTTGACCGGTTAACCGGCGAATACTTTGACAACCCAAAACCCCTTGTCTGGAGGCACCATTACCGTCCCGTGCCGGGGTTGAGCGGACGTGAAAACATTCGCCTTTGCTATCCGGAACTGCTCATGTCACGGGCTAGGGACTATATCGCCATGGCAGATCAAACTGTAACATCCGGCTTTGTTTTGAATCCGGACACGACCGACCGAGATCTATTCAATGCGATCAAGCCAGCCCGCTAACAGTCTGTCCTTTACAAGCCCTGCCAAAAATCTCATGTGTTCCTCATCCGCGTTGAGGCAGGGTATATAAGCGAATTTCTCACCCCCGGATTCCATGAAAACCTTGCGGGCTTCCATATTGATTTCCTCAAGTGTTTCCAGACAGTCCGCTGAAAAGCCTGGTGTTATGACCATAACAGATGTGTGGCCGCGCCCCGGCATCCCTGCGAGCACCACGTCCGTATAGGGCTGTAACCATGGCAGCGGCCCGAAGCGGGACTGGAAACTCATCTGAATGCGGGTATCGCTCCAGTCCAGCGCCGCGCGGAGCAATTGCGTTGTCCGTTTACATTCACGGGCATACGGGTCGCCCTTGTCGACATAGCGCTGCGGCATACCATGATAGGAAGCCAGTACAACGTCCGGTTCCCAGCCTTGATGCTCTATGTCTTTCCGTATGGAATCCGCCAGAAGCCGGATGTAACCGGGATGGTCATGGTAATCCCGCAAGATACGGATGTCCGGCATATTGGTACGTGTCCTGAGCGCCTTGAACACACCGTCATACACCGACGCGCTGGTCGGTCCGGCGTATTGTGGGTACATGGGTAGGACGGCAACGCGCTTGCACCCCTTGGCTAACAGGCGGTCAAAGCCAAGCGATAGGGACGGATTGCCATAACGCATGGCCACATCGACTTCAATGTCACCGCCCAGATGCGTCTTAATACCGTCCGCCTGGGTTCGTGTTATTCTGACGAGTGGGGCTTCGTGGCCCGGAATATGTTCCGGTTGATTCCAGATTTTTGCATAAAGCCTGGCCGATTTTGCGGGCCGTGTGCGCAGGATAATCCCGTGCAAAACCGGACACCAGATCCAGCGGGACGTATCAATCACGCGCCTGTCATGGAGAAACTCAAACAGGTAGGGCCGCACAGCTCTCGCCGTTGGCTTATCCGGCGATCCAAGATTTACGAGCAACAGTCCTGTTTTGTCTGGCATGCCTCAATCCTTGCACGGCTGTTGAACCCACATGATCCCGGCTAAACTTTCCTTTTATCATCAAGACTTTTTGGAGAGCTTTCCGGGGTTGCCGCTTCCGAATCAGCATCTGAGGGCACCATTCCACCGGAGATGATCATCTTGGCACCCTCTTCCGGGGTCATATTCAATATCCTGATATCCCGCCTTTTGGTAAGCAGCAAGAAACCGGATGTCGGATTAGGCGTCGTCGGTACGAAGACACAGACAAAATCATCTGTGAGATATTCCAGGGGGGCACCTTTGAGCCCGGATGTTACAAATCCGATTGCCCATAGGCCTTTGCGTGGATATTCAATCAGGCAGACCTCCTTGAACGCTTGATCGCCTTGGGCCACAACCGCCGTGACAATTTGCTTCAAGGCGCCGTAGATACTACTGACGAAAGGCACGCGGCTGAAGAGGTACTCTGAGGCTGCCAAGACTGAATTTCCGATAAAATTGGACGTGAAAACACCAAGAATAACAAGAAACAAGAAGGCAATAACTATCCCCGTTCCGGGTATGGATAACCCCGTCAGTTCCCTGATAAGGACGTCTGGGTCCCAAAACGACGAGACAAGACTCAAAACCTGTTCATCCACAATTCTGACGAACGATGTAATCAACCAAATTGTCACTGCAATGGGCACGGCAACGACCACGCCGGTCAGGAAACGGTTTCGCAACCAGCGGAAAAGGGGGAAACGGGGTTTATTCTGCTTTTCCGGTTCAGAGGGTATTTCAGGAATGTCGTTCATACAAACTCGTCAATTAAATCTTCGTCACGGCCCGGTTGCAGGTTGTGAAAATTATCTCATTTCCTTACGCTCGTATGTACAGATTCATAACAAGAGTTTAATGCCTGTGCCCGGAATCCGTTTCATATCCCTACTCGGTATGATCCTAGCTATCTCGGGCGTCACCGTGGCAATCGTCCTGTATGCATACCGCGACGATATTTTCCAGTCCCTGAAAGATCCCGGTGTTCCCTTCCAGACCCACCAAAAATCGGCACCTCTATCATATGAGCTGGCTGAAAGTTGGATGTCTATTCCCGACCTGACCGGGGACCCCTTTGAACACCGGACCCTCGGGGACGTGTTTGTTGTTGCCCCAGGCCTTTACATGGGCGGCGATCATTGGAATGTACCCATTAATGATCGCCGTCAACAGGCGCGACTCGACCGGATTGTTCGCCCCAACTATGTCGATCTTTACGCCAAGGCCGGGCGCGTATTTTCGCCTTATTACCGACAGGCTTCACTTTATACGTTCATGACAGCGCGGGAAGACGCCCGACGTGCCCAGAACCTGGCCTATGAAGACGTGCGTCGTGCATTTGAGTATTTCCTCAAAAATTCACCACCGGAACGGTCCATAATTCTCGCTGGTCATGATCAGGGTGCGTCTCACGTGCAAAGATTACTGATTGATTATTTTCAGGGCACATTGGCTAAACGCCTTGCCGTAGCCTATGTTATCGGCCATCCGTTACCGCTGGAAAAGTTCGGGGACGATCTTGCGGCGACTCCCCCCTGTGAGAGTGAAACTGATACAGGATGTGTCGTCGCTTTCGGAGCATTTATGCCAGACGAAAGTGTAATGGCGAGGCGTTTTATCACCCGGTTGAAGGTCTATGACGATGGAGACTACTGGATTGTAGACGGCAAACCACTGCTCTGTACTAACCCTCTCCTCTGGAACCGTTCATCCGATTACGCGCCGCGCCGACTGCACAAGGGCGGTGTTTCAGCTAAGGGTCTTGACCCCGATACGGACCCTGCCCCACGGGTCAGACAGGTGGGGGCGAACTGTCAGGACGGTATTTTGCATGTCGACATGCCAAAGAGCAGATCCCTGCACCGCCCCATAAGGCTCGGTGGAAAATTCAGAACCCTGCCTTCCAACCTTTTCTATCAGGACTTGCGTGAAAATGCGATCACGCGCGTGAGAGCCTTCCACAATACCACCCCGCCCCGCCGGGTGGAAAAGCCGGATGCACTGAACGTGATAGAGATTGCTGACGGTCCGGTCACACCGATTGAGGACTAGGCGGCCTTTGCCAAATCGTCAAAGCGTTTTATATCGGTCAACAGGGCCTCAAACTCATCCATGGGGATCATGTTGGGTCCGTCAGACGGGGCATTATCCGGGTCGGGGTGTGTTTCCATAAAAATAGCGGCGACACCAATGGACGCGGCGGCCCGCGCCAGGTGTGGAACAAATTCCCTCTGCCCGCCGCTTGTACCGCCCTGCCCGCCAGGCTGCTGAACGGAATGGGTGGCATCAAACACGACGGGCGCACCAAAGGACTTCATAATCGGCAGTCCGCGAAAATCTGTCACCAATGTGTTATAGCCAAAACTCGCGCCGCGTTCACAGGCCATGGCATCGGGATTGCCCGCTTCTGCGACTTTATCGAGTACGTTTTTCATGTCCCACGGTGCCAGAAACTGACCCTTCTTGATATTGAGAGGGCGCCCTGTTTGTGCTGCCGCGACAAGCAGGTCCGTCTGGCGGCACAGAAAGGCCGGAATTTGTATAACGTCCACGACCTCACCAACCATTTTGGCCTGTCCGGCTGTATGAACATCTGTCACGCAAGGCATGCCGAGTTCAGATTGTATCTCCTGAAATACGGGCAACGCTTCTTCCAGGCCGACACCACGGGCGGAATGAATGCTCGTGCGATTCGCCTTGTCGTATGACGTCTTGTAAATCAAATTGAATCCAACACGCCCGGATATACCTTGCAGGCGCTCCGCCGTCGTCATGGCATGATCACGGGACTCCATGGCACAAGGCCCGGCCAGAATAGTCAAAGTTCGGTCGTTGGCGATGGGATAGGTATCCCCGCCGGGTGTATTGAGTCGAATTGTAGAATTCAATTCTGTCATGGTGGCCGCGTATCATATTCGAACGTGCCTGTAACCACAAAATCAGGACTGTTGCGAAATTTATTCAGAGTCGCCGGGATTTTGAGGTTTGCGCCATTCCCGGGCACCGGCCGCCTTGAGCAGGTCCCTCAGGAAGTCGAGACGACGGGCCAGCTCATAAACGGGCCTGTCAGCATCGGGCGCATCAGGGACAGACAGGTCACAATCCGGAATTTCATGTGCGGGCAGATCGGCAATCACTTGCGCGATCTTGTCCTCAAGCAAGGGACGGGCGGCCAGGGCAACAGCGATCAGCTCCGCTTCCGAACCGATACCCTCGCCTTCCGGGACCGGAGGTTCGGACAGGGATACACCCAGGCGTGCCTCCATCCACTCCAGGTCTGCACGATTAGCCTCCAACTATCGGGTCGGTGAGGGTATCCGCGAGGATAAACCGGCGGCTCGACTCGGGGCAAGGATGAAGGTGTTGCCATAAGCCGGTTTCGGCAGTACGGACCCGCGACTCTAGTCCGGAAACGCACCCCACAAAGCGCCTTACATGATATTTTTCAAGCAGGTCGAGCTGTTGACCGAACCGCCAAAATACGTAGAGCAAGGCAACGACCTTGAGGCTCATGGATTCATTGACGCGTATCACCTCCCCTGGTTCGAGAGCAACGCCGATCTCACGGGCAAAATCCAGCACCACATCACCACCCTCAAGCCGCTCCCGTTGAAAGGGCTTGGGGGTCACATTCTCACGGCCAAAGAGAGTGTCAAGCCTCTCAAAACGCCTGCGATATAGGGGCCAGTGAGCATCCAGGGCATGGCCGTTCAGGTTTATAAATCTCTTTTTGCATTGCTGCTGAAACTGGCTGGACATAAAGGATCGGGGCGGGCGTACATAGGCAATGACGCGTATATCTTCGGGGCAGTTGCGCAAGGCATTGAACAAAGCCTCCACCCTCCTTCCTGGGAGCATTGAAAAGCCTTCGTCAGAAATAAGCAACGGGTGCAGAGTCCGTCCGGATCGACGGCGTCCCAAGATACGCTTAAATTGAAGGGGCTGCGGTTTGCCCACCGGACATTCCACTCTGTCGCCGTCCAGCCTAACAAAAGTCCGCTGTATTGACGTCGATCCGGTCTTGTTCATACCAGCATGGATAACAATCACGTCACGCCCCGTCGCTGTGCAGCCCTTCATGACACTGAGTGAGTTTTTCTCCCCAAAAACCTCTACCAAGGTCAGGACCTATTAATTTAATGGGTCCCCCTGTGTTGTAATGTGTGATTCATGTGTTGCAATGGAGAATTTACGATGGGTGATATGTTTATGTTATCAGAAGAGGGGCTTGCCCGGATTGAACCGTTTTTCCCTCTGCCCCGTGGTGTGGGGCGTGTGGATGACTGCAAGGTGATTTCGGGCATTATT
>JACOMS010000067.1 GCA_014324115.1 Hyphomonadaceae bacterium | reverse complement strand
TACAATGCCGAATTGCGGTCGAGTTCAGCGGGTAATTCCTGCACACAGATTCTCCGTTTGTACCTGACAGGTAGCAGGAAATCAGGGAGAATCAAACATGTAATCCCCGAATCCCGCTCCCCTGTTGATGCGGCAAAGCGAGGAGTTTTATCGGCTGCGTCCCCGCTAGACTTGGTATGTGACGGCCACAGGCATTGACAATCCGGACCGGGATTTCATCCTGCCGCCTCAATATCTTCGGGAAATGCCTCGAGTTGCGGTTGCGCACGGGCACGCTCTTCAAGCAGCTTCTGATCCTTTTCGTTGGCCAGGCCCTGATAACGGCGCAGATTGCCGCCGGTCCCGGCCGGGATGAGACGCCCGACGATGACATTTTCCTTCAGACCTTCGAGCATGTCTTCCCTGCCGTGCACGGAGGCCTCGGTCAGAACGCGGGTGGTTTCCTGAAAGGATGCCGCCGAGATAAATGAACGCGTTTGCAGAGAGGCCTTGGTGATACCCAGAAGGATCGGTGTGCTTTCTGCCGGGCGGGCATTTTTATTGCCCCCCAGAAGCTTTTCATTGACGTCCCTGAACTCAATGTGATCGACCTGATCACCCTTCAGATAGGATGTGTCGCCCGGATCGGTAATTTCGACCTTTTGCAGCATTTTCCGGACAATCACTTCAATATGCTTGTCATTGATAGGAACACCCTGCAGGCGGTAAACACCCTGCACTTCGTCGACCAGATACTCGGCCAAGGCTTCTATTCCCATGATTTGCAGGATGTCATGTGGTGCCGGGTCACCGTCGATGAGGTAGTCGCCCTTCTTCACGCGGTCACCGTCCTGGACCAGCATATGCTTGCCTTTGGCAATAAGGAAGGTTGACGGCTCAACCGAGTCGTCATCGGGCAAAATCGAGATTTTACGCTTGTTCTTGTAATCACGGGTAAATTCGATCCGGCCTTCGGTATCGGCAATGATCGCATCATCTTTCGGACGACGGGCCTCGAACAGTTCCACCACCCGCGGCAGCCCCCCGGTAATATCACGCTGGGTCGCACCGCCCTTGGGGATGCGGGCCAGAACATCACCCGGATTGACTGTATCACCGTCATTGACCGACACGACCGCGCCGACAGCGAGCATGTAACGGGCGATATTCCCGCTGCCGAGCTCAACAGGTTCACCGTTTTCATCCTCAACAACGGCGGTCGGCTGAATTTCGGAAGATTTTGCCTGGGCGCGCCAGTCGACGATCACCTTGGAGGAGATGCCGGTTTCCTCATCGGTTTCTTCCTTGGCAGACACACCATCAAGAACATCAAGCAGGCGGATCGTACCGCCGACTTCGGTGATGATCGGCATGGCGTAGGGATCCCATTCGGCGAGCCTGTCACCGCGCGAAATTTTGCCGCCGTTCCTGACAGACAGGCGCGCACCGTAAGAGACTTTGTACGTTTCCAACTCCCTGCCGTCACCGTCAACAATCCGAATCCTCATGTTACGGCTCACGACAATGAAACCACCCGTGGCATCTTCGACGACGGCATGATCCTCTTCGTAGGTAACTTTACCTTCGTTCGAGGATTCGATAACGGACTTGTCGGACACGGACGCCGTTCCGCCAATGTGGAAGGTGCGCATGGTCAGCTGTGTGCCGGGTTCACCAATGGATTGCGCCGCAATAACGCCGACGGCTTCGCCCATATTGACTTTGGTCCCGCGGGCCAGATCGCGGCCGTAGCAGGTTGCACAGATGCCGTAACGCGTTTCGCAGCGCAACGGCGAACGCACCCGTGCGGATTGCAGACCGGACCCATCGATATCGGCCGCCAGATCCTCATCAACATAGGTATTGGCCGGGAACAACAGATCACCCGTGCCCGGATCATGAATATCTTCCGCTGTAGAGCGTCCGAGCATGCGATCACCGAGCGAGACGACAATTTCACCGCCGTCGACAACCGGTTTCAGCTCAATACCCTGATCTGTGCCGCAATCCTGTTCTGTCACGATACAGTCCTGCGCGACATCCACCAGACGTCGGGTCAGATAGCCGGCATTCGCGGTTTTGAGTGCCGTGTCGGCCAGACCTTTCCGGGCCCCGTGGGTGGAGTTAAAGTAATCCATCACCGACAGGCCCTCCTTGAAGTTGGCGGTGATCGGTGTTTCGATAATTTCACCCGACGGCTTGGCCATCAGTCCCCGCATGCCTGCAAGCTGTTTCATCTGGTTCTTCGAACCGCGGGCTCCGGATTGGGCCATCATATAAATGGAATTGATGAGGCGGCGGTCTTTCGCGGCCTCCTCCATCATGGCATCGGCGACCCTGTCCGTACATTTGGACCAGGCATCAACGACCTTGTTGTATTTTTCACCCTTGGTGATTAAACCGTTGGTGTATTGCTGTTCGAAGTCGGACACCAGATCCTGGGTTTTATTGACCAGCGTACGTTTCACATCAGGGATGATCATGTCATCCTTACCGAAGGAAATACCGGCCTTGCAGGCTTCACGAAAGCCGAGGCCCATAATTTTATCGGCGAAGACCACCGTCGCCTTCTGTCCGGCATGGCGGTAGACCACATTGATCATTTTCCCGATTTCCTTCTTGGTCAGAACCTTGTTCAGGAGAGAGTAGGAGATAAGGTGATGCCCGGGTAGAAATTCTGCAATTTTCAGGCGCCCCGGCGTGGTTTCAGCCACTTCGAAGCGTTTCGTACCGTCCTCATCAATGACTCTGAACCGGCCGGTGACTTTGGTGTGAAGCGAAACAAATCCGTTATCCAGGGCCGCTTCGACTTCGGCCATATTGGCAAGCACCATGCCTTCGCCCTTTTCATTATCGCGCATGAGAGACATGTAATAAAGGCCCAGAACAATATCCTGGGACGGCACAATGATCGGCTTGCCGTCGGCCGGTGACAGGATGTTATTTGTAGACATCATCAGGACGCGGGCCTCAAGCTGCGCCTCAATGGACAGAGGCACGTGCACGGCCATCTGATCCCCGTCAAAATCGGCATTAAAAGCGGCACAAACCAGCGGGTGCAGGCGGATCGCCTTGCCCTCTGTCAGTTTCGGCTCAAAAGCCTGAATGCCGAGACGATGCAAGGTCGGGGCGCGGTTGAGCAGGATCGGGTGTTCACGGATCACCTCATCAAGAATGTCCCAGACTTCCGGGCGCTGTTTTTCAACGAGCTTCTTGGACTGTTTGACCGTGCCGGACAGGCCCTTGGCGTCGAGACGGGCGTAAATAAACGGCTTGAACAGCTCAAGGGCCATCTTTTTGGGCAGGCCGCATTCATGCAGTTTCAATTCCGGCCCGACCACAATTACGGAACGACCGGAGTAATCAACGCGCTTTCCCAACAGATTTTGCCGGAAACGGCCCTGCTTGCCTTTGAGCATATCGGATATGGATTTCAGCGGGCGTTTGTTTGTGCCGGTGATCACACGACCGCGGCGGCCATTGTCAAACAGCGCATCGACGGATTCCTGCAGCATCCGCTTTTCGTTACAAACGATGATGTCCGGCGCCCGCAGCTCCACGAGACGCTTCAGGCGATTATTGCGGTTAATCACACGGCGATAAAGGTCGTTCAGATCAGATGTCGCGAATCGGCCCCCGTCCAGCGGGACGAGCGGGCGCAATTCCGGCGGAATGACCGGCACGACGGTCAGTATCATCCACTCGGGACGATTGCCGGATGTTATGAACCCCTCAAGCAGTTTCAGGCGCTTGGCATATTTTTTCAGTTTTAACTGGGAGCCCGTTTCGTTCATGATGAGACGGGTGCGCTCTCTCTCGGCCTCAAGGTCAAGGTTCATGAGTATTTCGCGGATAGCTTCAGCACCGATACCGGCAGCAAAATTGTCCTCGCCAAAATCAGCCTGGGCTTCGATATATTCTTCCTCGGACAGAGTTTGACGCCTGGTCAGAGAAGTCAGACCCGGCTCGATCACGATATAGCTTTCGAAATACAGGACGCGCTCCACTTCTTTCAGCGTCATGTCGAGCAAGGTGGCAATGCGGGACGGCAGGGATTTCAAAAACCAGATATGTGCGACAGGCGCAGCCAGTTCAATGTGGCCCATACGCTCACGGCGCACGCGGGCCACGGTGATATCGACGCCGCATTTTTCGCACGTGATGCCCTTGAATTTCATGCGTTTATATTTGCCGCACAGGCACTCATAATCTTTGACGGGGCCGAAAATACGAGCGCAAAACAGGCCGTCTTTTTCCGGCTTGAAAGTCCGGTAATTGATGGTTTCCGGCTTTCTGACCTCGCCACATGACCAGCTTTTGATCTTCTTGGGGCTGGCCAGGGAAATCTGGATGCGGTCAAAGGCCGGTCCTTCGTAGGCCGGGTTGAAAATGTTCATGACCTCTTGGTTCATGGTGTTTCCTCATGTTGCAAGTCGTTACCGGATAACGACCCGATGTGTTCCGGTATCATATCAGGCCCGTGAAGACCCCGGTCGGACCTATCCGTTTGTCAGCTCCAGATTCAGGCCCAGGGACATGATCTCCTTGACCAACACGTTAAAGCTATCGGGAATACCGCCTTCAAATGTATCATCACCGCGGACAATGCTCTCGTAAATTTTTGTCCGGCCCGCAACATCGTCTGATTTGACTGTAAGCATTTCCTGCAACGTATAGGCTGCACCGTAGGCTTCGAGCGCCCAGACTTCCATCTCGCCGAAACGCTGACCGCCGAACTGCGCCTTGCCGCCGAGGGGCTGCTGCGTAACAAGGGAGTATGGCCCGATGGAGCGGGCGTGTATTTTGTCGTCAACCAGGTGATGCAGTTTGAGCAGATACTTGTATCCTACAGTAACGGGACGGATAAACTGCTCCCCCGTGCGACCGTCGTAGAGCGTGACCTGTCCCGACTCTGTCAAGTCGGCCTTTTTGAGAATCCCGATAATATCCGCCTCGCGCGCCCCGTCAAAAACAGGTGTCGCGATCGGTATGCCGTTTTTCAGGTTTTGGGCGAGTTCGATGAGTTCCTCGTTTTTGCGCGGCATTTTCTCATCCGCGCCGTAAGCGGTTCTAAGGGCGTTCCTGACCTGATCCAGCTTGCCGTCCGCCTCATAGGCCGTGAGTGCGTCATCAATCAGCTTGCCCATCCCGGAACAGGCCCAGCCCAGATGGGTTTCAAGAATTTGCCCCACATTCATCCGCGACGGAACGCCAAGTGGGTTCAGCACGATGTCAACGGGGCGGCCATTATCAAGGAAAGGCATATCCTCAATCGGGTTAATTTTGGAAATCACACCTTTATTGCCGTGACGTCCGGCCATTTTATCGCCGGGCTGCAGCTTGCGCTTCACCGCGACAAAGACCTTGACCATTTTCATTACGCCGGGCGGCAGATCATCCCCACGCTGCAGCTTGTCGACCTTATCTTCAAAACGGGCATTCAGACGCGACCTGGAGCTGTCATACTGCTCTTTGAGTGCTTCCAGCTCGCCAATGGTTTTTTCGTCATCCGTAGCGATACGCCACCAGTCAGAACGCGGTATTGCATCAAGATTTTCCTCCGTAATCGGGCCTCTGCTGAAACCACGGGGGCCGGAGACAGCCTTTTTGCCAAGCAGGGCATTCCTGACCTGGCCGTAGATTGAGCGTTCCAGAATGGACAGTTCGTCGTCACGGTCTTTGCCGAGGCTTTCGATTTCCTCGCGCTCGATCTGCATGGCGCGGTCATCCTTGTCGACACCGCGGCGGTTGAACACGCGCACTTCAACAACGGTGCCGGACGCGCCCGGCGACATTTTGAGGGATGTGTCGCGCACGTCAGAGGCTTTTTCACCGAAAATGGCCCGCAGGAGTTTTTCCTCCGGCGTCATGGGCGTTTCACCTTTCGGTGTGACTTTTCCGACCAAAACATCGCCGGGCCCGACTTCGACCCCGACAGCAACAATTCCGGCTTCGTCAAGATTACGCAGGGATTCTTCGCCGATATTGGGAATATCGCGGGTGATTTCCTCCGGGCCGAGCTTGGTGTCCCGGGCCATGACAGAGAATTCCTCAATGTGAACAGACGTATACACATCATCGCGCACAATGCGCTCTGAAATCAGGATCGAATCCTCAAAGTTGTATCCGTTCCAGGGCATGAAAGCCACAAGCACATTGCGACCCAAGGCCAGTTCGCCCAGATCAGTCGACGGACCATCGGCAATGATATCGCCCTCCCTGACCGTGTCACCGACTTTGACCAATGGACGCTGGTTGATACAGGTGGACTGGTTGGAACGCTGAAATTTCAGCAGGTTATAAATGTCTACGCCGGATTTCTTGAGATCCGTCTCTTTCGTGGCACGCACAACGATACGTGTCGCGTCGACCTGTTCAATGACGCCTTCCCGCTTCGCGACAACCGTCGCGCCCGAGTCCTGTGCGACAACCGACTCCATACCGGTTCCGACCAGAGGTGCTTCGGCTTTTACAAGCGGCACAGCCTGACGCATCATGTTCGATCCCATCAGGGCGCGGTTGGCATCATCATTTTCCAGAAACGGAATGAGGGCCGCCGCAACAGAGACCAGCTGCTTTGGTGACACATCAATGAAGTCCACGTCTTCCCTTGCGATCAGGGTCACATCACCGTCGACCCGGCAAGTCACAAAATCAGAGGCTAGCTTGCCGTTTTCCGTGATCTCTGCATTGACCTGCGCAATTTTGTAACGCGCCTCTTCCGTAGCGGAGAGATAAACCACTTCGTTTTTCAGCTTGCCGTTCTCAATTTTGCGGTACGGGCTTTCAATAAAGCCGTATTTATTGACGCGGGCGTGGGTGGCCAGTGAATTGATCAGACCGATGTTGGGCCCTTCCGGTGTCTCGATCGGGCAAATCCGGCCATAATGGGTCGGGTGCACGTCGCGCACTTCAAATCCGGCCCGCTCACGGGTCAAACCGCCCGGTCCCAGCGCAGACAGACGACGCTTATGGGTAATTTCCGAAAGCGGATTGGTCTGGTCCATGAATTGAGATAACTGTGAGGAACCGAAGAATTCACGGACAGCCGCGGCGGCAGGCCTCGCGTTGACCAGATCATAGGGCATGACGGCTTCAATATCGACAGAGGACATGCGCTCCTTGAGTGCACGCTCCATTCTCAAGAGTCCGATGCGATACTGGTTTTCCATCAACTCGCCGACAGAGCGCACACGGCGGTTGCCGAGATTGTCAATATCGTCAACCGAGCCGATACCGTCTTTCAGCTTGACCAATGTGTCCACAACAGCCAGCATGTCTTCCTTGTGCAAGGTGCGGTAGCTGTCATCTTCGATTTCATGATTCAGACGTATGTTCATTTTCATACGACCGACATCTGACAGGTCATAGCGTTCCCTATCGAAAAACAGACTCTGGAAAAGCTCCGCCGCCGCCTCAATCGTGGGCGGCTCACCCGGACGCATGACGCGATAAATATCGACCAGCGCACTCTCGCGGCCTTCGTTTTTGTCAGCGGCCAGGGTATTGCGGATATAGGGCCCAAAATTGACATAATCTATATTGAGCACAGACAGCTCCGTGATGCCCGCCTTGACGATGTCTTCAATGTTTTCCGGAGTCAGCTCGTCACCGACTTGAGCATAAATCTCACCGGTTTCATAATTGACGATATCCTCGGCGGTATAACGACCGGCCAACGCTCCATCGGAAATCAGCACAGCCTTCAGGCCGTCATCGGCGAGTTTTTTTGCGCCGCGTTCGGTCAGCTTGTGACCGGCGGGGACGGCGACTTTGCCGGTTTTGGCATCAATCAGATCATCAGCCAGTCTGGTCCCGCAGTAATCTTCCGGGTTAAACGGAAGCGTCCAGCCGTCGGCTTTACTGTCACGAGTGTATTCAATGCTGTTGTAATACCGACCCAGAATATCCTCGCGAGTCATGCCGAGCGCATAAAACACGGTCGTTGCCGGAATTTTGCGGCGACGGTCAATACGGGCGTATAGAATGTCCTTGGCATCAAACTCAAAATCCAGCCAGGATCCGCGATAAGGAATAATCCGCGCGGAAAACAGCGGTTTACCGGAGGAATTGCCTTTGCCTTTATCGTGATCGAAGAACACACCGGGAGAGCGGTGCATCTGCGATACAACCACACGCTCTGTGCCGTTGACGATGAAGGTTCCCTTTTCCGTCATCAGCGGGATATCGCCCATATAGACATCCTGTTCCTTGATGTCCTTGATGGACCGTGCGCCTGTATCGTCATCAATATCAAACACAACCAGGCGCATTTTGACCTTCAAAGGTGCGGCATAGGTGGCATCGCGCTGCTGACATTCTTCCTCATCGAATTTCGGCGGCTCGAATTCGAAAGACACATATTCCAGTACGGCGCGGTCCGAGAAATCCTTGACGGGGAAGACGGAAAGGAAGGTTCCGTTCAAACCTGTGTCACCACGGGCCTCATGCGGGACATCTTTTTGCAGGAACCGGTTATATGAGCTTTTCTGGACTGCAATAAGGTTCGGCATGCGCACCACTTCGGGGATGCGGCCAAAACTTTTGCGGATACGTTTCTTGCCGGTAAATGAAAGCGACATTCAGAATACCTCTTCAACTTCTTGCGAATGGTGCACCGTGCATTCTGCACGTGCCACATGCCGGATTTACTTTACTCAGTGCCGAATCCCGGAGGACATTTTCCCGTCACAGGTATGTGATCAAGACACATCCGGCGGTGTGAAGCCGCCGGATTTTGGTGCGTACAAAGAGTTTACCGGAGCTCGACGGTCGCGCCGACAGCTTCGAGTTTCTCCTTGATTGCCTCGGCCTCAGCCTTGGGGGCGCCTTCCTTGACGGGAGCAGGTGCACTTTCGACCAGAGTTTTGGCTTCCTTGAGGCCCAGGCCGGTAATGGCGCGGACCTCTTTAATGACGGGAATTTTGCTGGTCCCGAAAGAGGCCAGAATTACGCTGAATTCATCTTTCTCATCGGCCGAGCCGCCGGTGTCGTCGCCACCGGCCGGTCCGGCAACCACAGTCGCAGCTGCAGCCGCAGGCTCAATGCCGTATTCGTCCCTGAGAATGTCGTTTAACTCCTTGGCCTCAAGAATGGTCAGTCCGACCAGCTCCTTTGCAAGTTTTTTCACGTCAGCCATTTGATGTTTCCTTCATGTTGTGCCCCGATATGAGGCGTTCGGTTCGATTTTAGGGGAATTATGTCGCATTTGGGCTATGCCGCCGCCTTTTCCTCAATGGTCGCAATAGCCCCGGACAAATTCCGGGACGGTGCCATAAGGGCGGAAGCCAGATTCGCCGCCTGGCCCAGCAGACGCTGTGCGGCCATGGAAATCAGTTCCTCGCGGCCCGGAAGCCTGGAGAGGTCCTCAATACCTGCGGTATCAAAAATCTCTTCGCCCATAAATCCGCCGATTATATTGAATGTGTCACTATCCTTGGCAAACTCAACCGTGACCTTGGGCGCACTGACCATGTCCCCGGCCCAGGCTATCGCCACAGGCCCTGTAAACATGGATCCGGCATCCTTGAAGGGTTTTCCCTTCAGGGCAATTCTGGCCAGACGGTTTTTCACGACACGGATCGTTGCGCCCTTCTCGCGAAGTCTGGCACGCAGATCCGTCATTTGCGCAACCGTCATGCCTGAATACCCGGCCACAACAACGGATCCGGCATCATCAAAAATACCTTGCAGTATTTTGACCATGTCCTGCTTTTGAGATCGATCCATTTGCGGTTTCCCTGTTAAAACAGCTCCCGCCCCGTGCGGGAGCCTCTCAAGTGCCTGTCAACCCTGCACGGGTGCCGACAGGCGGTCACTGTCGTCACAGGGCTCGAACCGGTGTACAGGCGTCGCCTGAACAATCGGTCTCATCCTGTCTGTGTTGGCGGCGATTAAGCCGGGACTTGCGTCCGGCACCAACAGTCTCTGACGGTCGCGCGGAACGCACGCGCCCCGCTATCCGGCTTCACCAAAGTGAAACCAAATCCGGTTTTAAGCGGACACCTTTGCGGTATCCACCCTGACACCCGGGCCCATGGTTGAGCTGAGTGTGATATTACGTACAAACGTACCTTTCGCGCCGCCTGGACGGGCTTTGCGGATGGCCGTCAGGAACGCATTGACGTTTTCTTCCAGTTTCTTCTGCGAAAAACTCGCCTTGCCGACACCCGCATGAACAATTCCGGCCTTTTCGACGCGGAACTCCACGGCTGCGCCTTTGGAGTCCCGTACAGCTTTGGTAACATCCAGCGTCACCGTGCCAACCTTCGGGTTCGGCATCATGCCCTTCGGGCCGAGGATCCTGCCCAAACGCCCCACGAGCGGCATCATGTCCGGTGTTGCAATCACCTTTTCAAAGGGCATGTCACCGTTCTGGACGCGCTCCATCAGATCTTCAGCGCCCACAACATCGGCACCGGCGGCCCTGGCCTCCCCGGCCCTGGCGTCCCTGGCAAAGACAGCCACACGTACGTTACGACCTGTCCCGTTGGGCAAGCTGCATACACCGCGAACCATCTGGTCGGCATGACGCGGATCAATACCCAGATTAACCGCCACTTCGACAGTCTCGTCGAATTTGGCCCTGGCATTGCTTTTTACGATTTTCACCGCATCACCGATACTGTACGCAGCGCTGCGGTCGAAAGAGACTTTGGCCGCCTGTCGTCTTTTTCCTGTTTTCGCCACGATCCTACTCCACAACCTCATAGCCCATGGAGCGGGCCGAGCCTTGAATGATTTTTGTCGCCTGATCCAGATCATTGGCTGACAGATCGGCCATTTTGGCTTCGGCAATGTCGCGGCACTGCGCGACCGTCACCGTCCCGCCGACTTCGCGGCCTGGATTATCGGCACCGGACTGTTGTGCGGCGGCCTTTTTCAAATAGTAGCTGGCGGGTGGTGTTTTCGTGACAAATGTAAACGACTTGTCCTGATATACCGTGATGACGGTCGGCACCGGAACACTGCGCTCCATCTCTTCGGTCGCGGCGTTAAACGCCTTGGTAAATTCCATGATATTAACCCCGCGCTGACCCAAAGCCGGGCCGAGGGGCGGTGACGGGTTGGCGACCCCCGCCGGAATCATCAGCTTGACGAACCCATCAATCTTTTTAGCCATGTTCCCACTCCTGTCCGGGGCATGCACCCCGGGTAAACGGCTCACTCCCTGTGAACCTTTGGTATCTGTGGTGCGGTCGGCTTACGCGACCACCCACAAATTTTTGCAGGTTTATACGTTAGATCTGTTTTTCGACCTGCGCATAATCCAGTTCGACCGGGGTTCCCCGGCCTAGAACATTAATCAGCACCTTCAGGCGTGCTTTATCATCATCCACGCTCTCAACCGCGCCTTCAAACGACTGAAACGGCCCGTCAATAACCCTGACCATTTCGCCAATATCGAAGACCATCATCGGACGGCTCGGTGCCTCGGCACTCTCCTTGATTCTGCCCATAATCCGTGCAACTTCGGCATCCGGGATCGGGCGCGGTTTATTTTGCGAGCCCAGAAACCCCGTGACTTTCGGCGTATTCCTGACAAGATGATAGGCTGCATCGGTCAGATCGACTTTCACAAGAACATAGCCCGGGAAAAATTTCCGTTCACTTTCAACATTGCGTCTTACAACCTGTTCTGTCGGTACGAGAATTTCCTCAAACAGATGGCCGAGGTTCTCTTCTTCAATTTCACGCTCAAGGCTCCTCTTGACGTGTTTTTCGAAATTCGAATACGCCTGTACGACATACCATTTGGCAGCCATTATACAGCACCCCCGCCCCGGCTGACGCCGAACAGGTCCAGAACAAGCCGCAGACCTGTTGCGACAAACCAGTCAACAACAAAGAAAAATGCGCCCATCAAAATCACCATGATCATGACAAGAATTGTCGTCATGACGGTCTCACGCCAGGTGGGCCAGACGACCTTGCGGCCTTCCTGCCGGACCTGGCCCAGATATTTGATCGGGCCTACCTTGTTTGCGGGCCTGTTTTCAGCCATTCTCTCTCAACTCCAAAACTTGGCAACTCCAAAACCCGGGCCCTGAAACCGTCTGTCACGCGCCTTCACAACCCGGGTCTTTCGTTTTCGTTGCGACCCGCCTGGCCCGGCGATGGCAGAGGCGGAGGGACTCGAACCCCCGACCCTCGGTTTTGGAGACCGATGCTCTACCGACTGAGCTACACCTCTAGGTCGTCCCGAATGCGGGAATTTCAACTCCTGTTATACCGGTTTTCCTACTCAATGATTTTCGAGACGACACCGGCCCCAACCGTGCGCCCGCCCTCGCGGATGGCAAAGCGCAGCTTCTCCTCCATGGCAATCGGCACTATCAGCTCCACAT
>JACOMS010000066.1 GCA_014324115.1 Hyphomonadaceae bacterium | reverse complement strand
TCGCGCGGGGCATCTTTACCCCGTACGTCGCCGCGTCTACGCGGTTGATAAAATCCGGCGCCGAAAGAGAGTAGCGCAGGAAACGGGTCCGGACGCGGTTGCCCGGTTTGATGACCAACGCTTCTGTCGAACAAGCGCCCCTGAACCCCGGGGCCGCCACCTTGGCAAGGTATGGGCGCAGTTTGCTGAAGAGAACGTCACCTTTCTCAAAGTGCGCGACCAGGCTTTCCGGTCTTGCGTCGTTGCTGTCCGTGATCTCACCGGTCCATGAGGTAATATGTTCAAGACCGACATAGGGGCGAAGGTCGTCATTAAATGGAGATTTCCTGCTGCCGACAGAGACAACACGACGAAGCTGCACCCTCACCCCACTCCCTCCCGCAGAAGCCTTGCAATCCCGCGACTCACATCAACATGCCCACATTGTTTGGGTACCCTGACACCTCATCCCAAATCATGCAAACACTCTTTTACCCAAGAGAAGGGTTGTCGCTCCCCGTACGGGCTGCCCGTCCCTGCCGCCGTGGACTGGAAGCGCGTCCATATCTTATCCTTCATTACGGCGGGACCTGCCGTGGACCTACGGTTTTTTCCTGCCGTAAAGCTCAAGCCTGTGGTCAACCAGTTCATAACCGAGTTTTTCGGCAATTTTAATCTGCAAGGCTTCGATTTCCTCATCGACAAATTCGATAATCTCGCCGGAGACAACGTCAATCAGGTGGTCGTGGTGATCATCATCGGCTGTTTCGTAACGGGAGCGGCCGTCCCTGAAATCATGGGTTTCGATAATGCCTGCATCCGCAAACAGACGCACGGTTCGATAAACCGTTGCCAGGGAAATATTGACATCAACATCCGACGCACGGCGGTAAAGCTCCTCGGCATCCGGATGATCATCAGCATCAGACAAGACCTTGGCAATCACGCGGCGTTGATCGGTCATACGCAAACGGTTTTCGGCACATTTTCTCTCAATCCAGCTTTCGCTCATAATATCCTCGCATCGTATCCGTCCCCGTTCCGGCGTCCATCTTAGCTTTCCAGTAATGAGTCGTCAAGTGACTTACGGAAGGTGAGCGCGGCAATACGGCCCACTCCGGGTATATAATATCCGGTGCGGTGTCCGAATTGTGTATATCATGGGCGATGATGAAGTCGAATGGCGGATGTATTGTCCTCAGCGACTTCCGGAAACATGATCTCGCTACCCGCGTCCCGGGCAGCGCTTTTCCCCCGTGCTCAGGTGTATCAAGGCAAGACCCAGGCGTCTAAATATGGGGGCAACGACAATCATCAGGATTTCCGATTGACCGGCGGCGTGCCGGATTATCACAAGTCCCTGGAGCGGCTCTCCCAAACCGACACAGATATCCCGCACCAGATGCACGTCTGTATCCGTAATAGACCACATATGTTCATATTCCGTACATGAAGGTTGGCCATGCCTCCCGAATCAGATCAGTGTTCGCGGCATCATACGGTTACCGGAGTTTTCCCGTCCGGCGGTTTGGCATCCGGAGCACGGGAATAAAGTGCAACAGGCGGGTATTCCTGCGCAAAACTATCCAGGGCTATCCAGCCTAGTATCGACGGATTGGGGACTTTGATTTTTGCATGAGCCCCCAGCAGGCTCGCCCCATCTCCCGCAATTTCATCATGACCGGCATAACGAAGTGCCTGAAATGCATCATGGACGGTCTGTGTTTTCGGATCTGTTATCGGCACTCCCCTGTCAAATATCTGCCAACAGACCTGACCTCTCCGCACGTCTATTACAGATATAACCCTCCTGCTGTTCGTTGAGTCGCACTCCGCCGCCATAACCTTCAGAGCCGAGATACCCAGAACCGGAGTTTGATGCGGCAGGGCAAACCCCTTTGCAAATGACAGACCGACGCGCAACCCGGTAAAACTTCCCGGCCCGTTGCAAACGGCGATGCGATCAATTTGCGCGGGTTTCATATCGGCCTTGGCCAGAACATTCTGAACCATAGGTGCCAAGCGCTCGGCATGGCCGCGTTTGATGTGATCCGAGTCCTGTGCCAGCACACCTTTTTTGTCGACCAGTGCGACACTGCAATCCGCAGCCGTCGTATCAATGGCCAGAGCCGTTTTTTCGAGTATCACTAAACAGCCTGCTCCACACGAGTCACCTCAGGTACATAATGCCTGAGCAGATTTTCAATCCCGGATTTCAGCGTCATGGCTGACGACGGACATCCCGCACAGGCCCCGCGCATCTGTAAATAAACCGTGCCGTCACTGTCATTGAAATGTCTGAAAATAATATCGCCGCCGTCCTGTGCCACAGCCGGGCGAACCCGTAACTCGATCAGTTCCCTGATCTGTTCAACGATCTCCAGGGTTTCACCTTCGTATTCGTGTTCTTCGACCCTTTCCGCCGCAATCCGGTCAGTCATGGGCACACCCCCGGCTACAAAAAAGTCCATGATGGCGCCCAGCACGGCAGGCTTGAGGTGTTTCCACTGCGCATCACCGGATTTGGTTATAGAGATAAAATCCGATCCGAAAAAAACGCTGGAAACATCCGGAATCATGAACAGCATCTCCGCGAGCGGGGCATTCGAAACATCATCACCCCGATTCAGATGGACCGGATAGGGATCTTTGCCCAGAACATCACGACCCGGGAGGAATTTCAGGGTCGCCGGATTGGGGGTGTCTTCGGTCTGGATGAACATGGGTGCCTCCGTTTCAGATCCATGACAGACATGGCGAGAGCTGCACATTTAATCAAGAGCGCTACTGCGCACACTTGACCACAGGGATGAAGGGATTCATTTTTCTTTTGTGAAATATATATCCCTATTTTGTTTTGTCCTGACCGGGTGTGCAACGCCTGACACCCGCCTGCCTGACATCGGTGCGGACAAGCGCTTTGCGGAGCAGTCAAAACAGGTCGCAGCGGCGTTTGATGAAATGCACCGCCTGCGCACGAGACTTCGCCGTGTTGCCGCGCCAATCCTGCGTGAAAACGCCGGGCTATGCAGGAAAACCAGGCCTGTTGCGGGCATACTTACCAAAACCGTCAATGATTTCTCTGAAGCCTTGCAGGACGAGGCGCGTGAGGGTCGCGGAATTGATGATGAGCCGACCGTCGTCCATGTGCTTGGCGACTCGCCTGCCAACAGGGCCGGGATCAAGGTTCGGGATCGCCTGCAGACGCCTGAAGGCGATTATTTGTCGAGTCACGGCAAAGACTTTGAACAGCGTCTGGCTGCGGGAGAAGAAATTGTCATTCTCCGTCACGGAAAACGGATCGACAATGTCGTAATATCCCCGGAGATACACTGCGACTACCGACTCAAGCTGAAGATGACACCGAAAATAAACGCCTATGCAACCGGGAAGTCCATTATTGTTACATCAGGCATGATGAATTTCACTCAATCGGATGAAGAGTTGGCCTATATTATCGGACATGAGTTGGCGCATAATACACACGGGCATATCCGTAAAATCGTATCCAATTTCGTACTATCGCTCTTTCAGACAAAATACATCCGGCTCTTCGAAGCCGAGGCCGATTATGTCGGACTCTATTACGTTGCCCGCGCGGGCTATACACTTGACGGGATCGAGGAAATCTGGACACGGCTGGCACGGCTCTCGACCAAGCCGATTTACAAAGCGGGGACTCATCCGACATACCCTGATCGATTTGTACTGATCGCAGCTACACGGGAAGAGATCAAAACCAAACAGGCCACCGGGCAGCCGCTGTTGCCCAATCCGGGAAATGACAACAAATCACGATAGGATTTGTTATTCATGCCACACCTGATTCGGGTTTCCCGGTCTGTAGCGAGGCCTCCGTGCTCTTTTGTCTGTCAATGACGGTCTGACCCTGCACACAATGCGGGCCGGACCACCGGAGGATAAAGCCGGGTTGTAAAACGGGGATCAGCGTTTGCGACCTGGAGATATCCGGTTAGTGATTCGTATGATCGTCCGTTTTGCGGGCGGGGGTGTTCGTCAACGCCGCAAGAACGGTCACGGGCTCAGCGTTCTCAAAAATCAATGTCACCCGGGCATCGTTCCGGTCGGCGGCTAATTCCACATCAAATAACATGAGATGCAGGCCGCCGGGCTTGAATGACACCGTTTCGCCGGGAGCCAGGTCAACGGCATCAACACGGCGCATTTTCATGACACCATCCGCCATTGCGACGGTATGTAATTCAATGCTCCCGGCAATCGGGCTTTCCGCCGCGACCAATTTATCGGCTTTATCTCCATGATTGGTTATATTGAAATAGCCGGCAGAAACCTTGCCGGGGAGGGGCGGACGCAACCACGCGTCCGAGACGACAATGCCCTCGTTCAAAGACGGGTTTTCCTGTGGTGTGCAGGATACGGCAGCAAGTATTACCACAGCGATAAAAGTAATTTTTTTCATATGTTCAGCCCTTCCAGAAACCGATGATATCACACACTTCGGCCAGAATGGGTGTGGCAATTTCGTCCGCGGAGTCGGCACCGCACAACAGGATACGATCAATCTCCGCCGGATCCGCGAGATAGCGCCCCATCAATTCCGTAACCGGTCGCAGTTTTTCGACTGCAAGTTCGGCCAATGCCGGTTTGAATACACCGAAACCCTCACCTGCATATTGCTCCAGGACGGCCTGATCGCTCATATCCGCCAGGGCGGCATAAATACCTATCAGATTGGCCAGTTCCGGTCTGTCTCCCAGTGCTTCGGGATTTTCAGGTATGACACCCGGATCGGTTTTGGCCTTGCGGAATTTTCTGGCAATCGTATCTGCATCATCCGTCAGATTGATCCGCGACATGTCCGAGGGGTCTGATTTTGACATCTTTCCTGACCCGTCACGCAGGGACATGATACGCGCACCCGGCCCGCTGATCAGGGGCTCCGGCAATGGAAAGAACCCCGGTACATTGAAATCGTTATTGAATTTTGCGGCAATATCACGGGAGAGCTCAAGATGCTGTTTTTGATCCTCGCCGACAGGCACATGGGTCGCTTTGAACGCCAAAATATCAGCCGCCTGCAGAACGGGATAGTCATAGAGCCCGACGGACATTCTCTCGGAATTCCTGCCGGCCTTGTCCCTGAACTGCGTCATGCGGTTCAGCCAGCCGATGCGGGCGACACAGTTGAGGTACCAGGCCAGTTCCGTATGCGCGCTCACCCGGGACTGGGCGTAAATAATCGCTTTGCCGGGATCGACGCCGGATGCCAGATAGGCGGCGGCAATATGGCGGGTCTGATCGGCCAGATCCCCGGGGTCCTGCCAGACTGTAATTGCATGCAGATCAACAATGCAAAACAGACAGTCATGGCGGTCCTGCAACGTAACAAATTTTTTCAACGCTCCCAGATAATTCCCCAAATGCAGGGCACCGGACGGTTGCACTCCGGAAAAAACCCGTTCAGGGCCATGATATTCATGGGGCCGGTCACTCACGTAAATCTCCGGGGATCAGGTCTCTCTGCGTTTCAGGGCATCGCGAATATCATCCATGTTGATAGCCCGCAAGAGGATGACGGCCAGCGTGTAGACTGTCAGCCCCGCGATGCTCAGACTCAGCAAAATCATCAGGTCAGACAGGAACATGCCTGTCAGCCCGGAAACAAACCACGGCTCCATCCCGAGCAGGGCTACGGCCATGGCGACGGATGCCAGAAGGATGCGCGGCAGACGTGTCACCAGACGCGTGTCGGGGATGAAGCTTCCGTTCTTCAGCAAAATATTTACCAGGCACAACACGTTGACCCAGGCGGCAACAGATGTGGCGAGCGCCAGGCCCTGAAACCCGACGCTGAAGAACAGATACAACCCCAAAGCGACATTGATGGTGGCTGAAATCCCCGCAAATATCATGGGTGTGCGGGTGTTTTCGCGCGCAAAAAAGGCCGGAGTGAGAACTTTGAGGAGCACGAACGCCGGCAAGCCATAGGCAAACATATGCAGGGCCTTGGCTGTCTCGGTTGTGGTCTCAAACGTGAAGGCCCCGCGTTGATAAAGGCCGCCGATGAAAAATTCCGGAACGACTGCCAGAGCAAATGCGGCCGGCAGGGTTAGAAAAGCTGAAATTTCAATCGCGCGATTTAGCGATGTTCGGGCGCCGACTTCATCACCCGCCTGCAGGCGGCGCGAAAGGGACGGTAACAGCGCGATGCCCATGGCAACTCCAATTATCCCGAGAGGCAGCTGGTAAAGCCTGTCCGCATAGGTGAGCCATGAGGCGGCATTGTCTTTCAACGTCGCAATGGAATGGCTGACCAGCAGATTAATCTGCGTAATCCCGGCGGAAATAATGCCGGGTATTCCCAATATAACCAGACGTTTCACACCCGGCGTCAGGCGGGGTCTTTTCAATCCGGTTTTTACACCCGCCCGACGGCATCCCCAAATCACCAAAACCATTTGAACAACACCGGAGCTGGAAATGGCTATACTCAGGTAGAGTCCCAAGCGCGATTGCGCCCAGTCAAGAACCGGCGTCAATGCCAGCACGCCGATCATAAACAGGTTCAGCACGATAGGCACCGCTGCTGCGATAACAAAGAAATTCCGTGTATTAAGCACGCCCGAGAACAGAGCTGTCATCGACATGAAGATCAAATAAGGCATCGTGATCTGCGCGTAGAGGACGGCCAGGTAATAGGGACTGATTCCTGTTTCCGGATCTACGGCCCGGTCCAATCCGAGGCCTATCAAAGACAGTGACCACGGCATGGTCACCTCAAAGGCAACGACAAGTGCAGCGACAGTCACAAGAAGGACGGCAGCAGACTCCCCGGCAAATTCATCTGCAGCCCTGTCTCCGCCCTCTTCCAGTCGTTTGGCATAAAGCGGTACAAAAGCGGCATTAAACGCCCCTTCGGCAAACATGCGACGGAACACATTGGGAAGTTTGAACGCAGTAAAAAACGCATCTGATACAGCTCCCGCGCCGAGGAAGCGCGCGATCAGCACATCCCGGATGAGGCCGAGTGTGCGGCTGATCAGCGTAAACCCACCGATAACGGCTGTGGACCGGATCAGCTTCATGCAACCTTGTCCGCCTCATTTGCCCGAAGCACGTCCAAAAGTGCGGTTTTCACATTTGCCCACCGACAACTCGAAAATGTCTCGCCTGACTCGACGGGCTGCACATAAAATGCGTCAATCGCCCGTGTGCCGACAACTTCAATATGCGCTGAGAGAACATCCAACCCGCTATCTCTCAAAACGCAGGCAATATCATGCAGGAGCCCCGGACGGTCACGGCTTTCGGTTTCGACAATAAACTGCCCGGACTCCATGGGAACAAGTTTGACTTTCGATGCTACAGGTATGGCCCGCTCCCGACGGGTCGGCTGACGATCCTGAACGCGCATTTTATTGAGATCACCGGTGATTGAGGCTTCAACCCGTTTACGAAGCATGTCCAGAAGCGCCTCATCCAGGCGTCCAAAGGCCGTATGCCCGGCATTCTGAAGGTAGAACACATTCATGACTCGCCCGTTCAGCCCGGTATGGAGTTCCGCGCCCGTAACCTGCGCCCCGGGAACACTGATGGCGCGGGCGATGTCGGCAAACAGGCCGGGACGATTGCGAGTCAGGGTCCATATCTCCGCAATATCCCGATGTTGCGCGAACCGCGTATGCACCGCCCTGTCTGTGCCGGATTTAATAGCCATGTCGTAAAACCGCGCGTGGCGAGCCAATTCCACCAGATCGTAACTTGTCCAGTAAGAGGCTTTCAGGTCATCTGTTACGGGTTTGATCCGGGCAACACATTCTTCCGGCAAGCCCTCGAAAAGCTGCATCCGTGTTGCTGCTGCCAGAGAGTCAGGTTTAATATCCGTGTGCCCTTCAAGGTAGGCCAGCGTCGAATTATACAGATTTTGCAAAAGGGCCCGCTTCCAGTCATTCCATACACCCGGCCCCACAGAGCGCATGTCCACGACGGTCAGCAATGTCAGCATTTGCAGACGTTCCACTGATCCTGCCAAATAGCTGAATTCCCTGACAGTTTCGGGATTGGAAATATCCCGGCGTTGTGCCGCTTCACTCATATCAAGATGCCGCCTGACGAGCCAGGCCACATTTTCCGTTTCTGTATGCGGCAGGCTTAGACGACGACAGGCCCGGCGCGCCAGTTTTGCGCCTTCAATGCACTGATCGCCCTTGCCCTTGCCGACATCATGGAGGAGGCACGCAAGGTATAGTGTCCGCCGTTGTTCACGGGTCAGGCTTTTGGCAACGTCCGTGAGTTGCGGGTGTTCCCTGACAAGCTGACCTGTCAGTATGTTGTGGAAGTTACTGATCAATCGAAGTGTATGTTCGTCCACTGTGTAGGCGTGATGCATGTTGAACTGCGTGCGCGCAACTATATTGCCGAATTCCAGAAGATACCGGCCCAGAACCCCGGAATCATTCATTAACTTCATCGTCGCATAGGGCGCCCTGGCCGTTTCAAAGATGCTCAGGAAAATGTCGGCGATTTCAGAGTCTCGCCGAAAGGCATTATCAATGAGGTTCTGATTATGCTGGATAACCGAAAACGCATCCGGATGTATGTCCAGATTCCGTCGTCCGGCAATTTCAAACAACTGCATGATGAGCGCCGGATTTTCACCTGTATGCACAGGGTCTGCGAACATCAGGCGACCATAATGCAGGATAAAACCTTCTTCTTTCATGTAGCGCCTGGAATTGGGCAGGAATACGTCCAGGCCTTTGGGCAGAACCAGCGATTTATCGGCTTCCAGCCTGGCGCAGGCAATGCGTGTCAGTGCGCCGACCTGCCTTGCGTTCATGAAATATTCCCGCATGAATTGCTCCACGGCCTCTTCCGCGGGGCCGGACCCATAGCCCATTTTCCGGGCCAGCGTAACCTGTCTGTCAAAAGTCAGGGTCTCGACCGGACGGCCCGCCTCGAAATGCAGATGAATACGCGCACGCCACAGGAAGTCTGTCGCCCGCACAAACCGTTGCGCTGCATTGTCATCAAACAACCCCACATCGGCATAATTCTGCGCCTTCTGCGCATCATTGATCAGCCCGTCGCGGTCAAGGTAGCGGGCAATCCAGTATAGTACATGAAGATCGCGCAGGCCGCCTTTCCCTTCTTTGATGTTGGGCTCGATCACATAGCGGGAATTGTCGACCTGCTCATGCCGCTTATCCCGCTCATCAAGCTTGGCCGCGATATAATGCCGACCTTTGCGGGATGTACTGCGCCGGAAACGTCGGTAAAGTGTCTGCGCCAAATCCTTGTCCCCGCACAAAAAACGTAGATCAAGCAAAGAGGTCAGAACCGTCTGATCCGTTCTGGCAAGTCCGAGACACGTCTTTATGGAATGCACGGACTGACCCAGCCTGAAGCCCACATCCCACAGCAGGTAAAGCATATATTCCGTGATCCGTTCAAGGGGGGCGGAAGGGCTTTGATGATCATGAAGGAAGAGCAAATCCACGTCGGATTGTGGAGCCATTTCCACGCGACCATACCCCCCTACGGCACATATTGATAATCGCCCGGACAATTCCGGATCAGGGTTTTTGAAAATATGCCGGGTTGTATAACTATAGGCGGCCAGAACAATTTCGTCATGCAGGGCCGCAATCAGGCGTGCCGTCTCCAGACCTTTCAGCTGCCCTTTTTCGAAGCGTTTCCGGATATCCGCCATACCGCCGGTAAAATGTGCCTTCAGCAGGGCAAGCACGTCGCGACGCAGCCTGTTCGCCTTTCCCGGCATCATTTGAATTGCCACTTCAAGCTCCGGCGGTGCAGGCGGCGCGTCCGGGGCCGCCTCCCGTTCAGGTATCTCAGGCTTTTGGTGGCGCAATATCTGAACCGATCTGGCCATCACTCCGTTCTATCGGTTTTGGACCTCAGATCAAACAGTAGATCAAGAGCCTGCCGCGGCGTGATATCATTGATATCAATCGAAGCGATAATACCTTCGACTTCCGAAGGTTTTTTTTCGATCCTGACAGGCACGGCGGAAAACAGCGGCAGGCCGCCCAAGGCGTTGTTCTGACTGTCATGGGAACCCTCAAGACGTTTGAGCACTTCACGCGCCCGCTGTACAGCGGCATCGGGCAAACCGGCCAGTTTTGCCACCTGCACACCGTAGGATTTGTCCGCCGCCCCCGGCACCACATCATGGAGAAAGATCAGATCACCGTCCCACTCCCTGGCCCGCAGACAAGCGTTTGACCCATGTCTCAGGTCTTCAGCCAAATCTGTCAGCTCATGGTAATGTGTCGCAAACATGGCCCGCGAGCCGTTCACGGAATGCAGGTGCTCCGCCGTGGCCCAAGCGATGGACAGGCCGTCAAAGGTTGCTGTACCACGACCGATTTCATCGAGAATGACAAAGCTTTTTTCAGAAGCCCTGTTAAGGATAGCTGCGGTTTCAATCATCTCGGTCATAAAGGTCGAGCGCCCGCGCGACAAATCATCGGAGGCCCCGACCCGGGAAAACAGGCTGTCTGCAACGCCAATATGGGCTTTGGAGGCAAGCACAAAACTCCCCGATTGGGCGAGAATGAAAATCAGTGCGTTCTGGCGCAGATAGGTAGACTTGCCGGC
The DNA here is from genome assembly GCA_014324115.1 of Hyphomonadaceae bacterium. GTDB lineage: Bacteria > Pseudomonadota > Alphaproteobacteria > Caulobacterales > Maricaulaceae > JACOMS01. The sequence goes on along the minus strand of JACOMS010000066.1, from coordinate 2,272 downwards.
CATGTTCGGACCCGTAATCAGGGTCAGACGCGGGGCAGTCACACCGCTTGCATCCAGATGGCAATCATTGGGCGTGAAGGCTTCCCTGCCCTCTCTCCTCAACAAATCGACAACGACCGGATGACGCCCGCCTTCAATCTTGAAAATAGAACTGTCGTCAATCGCCGGGCGCGTCGCCCCGGAGTCAACCGCCCACTGCGCCAGACCTGTTTGAACATCCAGCGCGGCCAGGGCCCTGGCCTGTTGCCGCAAGGGTTCCGCGAGGTCGGTTATCCGTCGTACGAATTCGTCAAATATGGCAATCTCGATGGCCAGGGCCCTGTCTCCCGCTCCGGATATCCTTGTGTCAAGATCGGCAAGTTCTGTCGTGGTGAACCGGATACCGCTGACCAGTGTCTGGCGGTGGATAAAGATCGACTCATCGGCACCGGATAATATCTGATCGGCATATTTCGGTGTCACCTCGACGAAATAACCAAGCACATTATTGTGTTTGATCTTGAGTGACGGAATTTTGACCCTGTCAGCATACTGCGCCTGTAATCCGGCAACAACACGGCGGCTGTCATCACGAAGCTTCCTGACCTGATCCAGCTCATTATTCCAACCTTCGCGGATGAAGTTTCCGTCGCGGGCGAGCATGGGAACGGAATCGGCAAGGGCGGCGGCAATGTCACGGGCCAGTCCCGCCAGCTCCGGCTGCTCCATCAAATCAAGTGCGGATAGTGCGGTGGAGATATTTCCCGGGATTTTTGTATCATGCGAAAACATTGCCCCGATACTCTCCCCGCACTTCAAAGCCTGCGCGATTACCAGCATATCGCGAGGTCCTCCCCGACCCAGAGACAGGCGGCCGATAGAGCGCGCCGGGTCCCCGACAGATTTCAACACACTGCGAATGTCATCCTTCAGAGTCTGATATCCGGTAAAATAGCTGACCGCATCAAGGCGGGCATTGATCATATCCACATCGATCAGTGGCTGTGACAGGCGCGACGCCAGCAGCCTTGCGCCCGGTCCGGACACGGTGCGGTCAATCACGGATAGAAGCGACCCTTTTCGGGCGCCCTGTTGCGTACGTTCTATCTCGAGCCCCTTACGTGTGGCCGCGTCAATAGCCATAAAACCGCGCGATCCGAGTTTTTTTGGCGGTGAGAGACGAATATCCCCGCCCGCCTGGGTCATCTCAATATAATCCAGAAGACCGCCCATTGTCGCCGTGTCCGCGGTGGAAAAATCCCCGAGGCCCTCCAGACTGCAAACAGAAAAAATCTCTTTGATGCGTCTTTCGCCGACGCGGCTATCGAACTTTGATTTCGGCACGGGACTGAGCGCTGCTGCGCTGTTTTCAAGCGCAAAAATAATATCTTTCCTTGTGTAAAGACTGTCCGGAAAGACGATCTCGCGCGGGCGTAATGCAGCCAGTTCGCTGGCCAATCGAATCGCGCTGTCCTGCCCGCCAAAGCCCATAACCTGCAGGTTGCCTTCCGAGATATCTGCCCAAGCCAAGGCGATATCGCCGCCCAGAGTGCGGTAGACGGACAAAATATGGTTGGATTGATCAGCGTTAAGCAATTTATCTTCGGTGAGCGTGCCGGGCGTTACGACACGCACAACCTCACGGCGAACGACCGCCTTATGGTCGCGCCTTTTCGTGTCTTCCGGATTTTCGGTCTGTTCGCAAACGGCAACGCGAAAGCCGGATTTGATCAGTTTTTGCAGATAATTTTCAGCCGCATGGACGGGCACGCCGCACATAGGGATATCTTCACCCTCATGCCTGCCGCGTTTGGTAAGAGCTATATCCAACGCCGCGGCCGCCTTCACGGCATCATCGAAAAACAGCTCGTAAAAATCGCCCATGCGATAAAACAGCATGACGGTTTCGCCTACATCCCGCTTGATAGCCAGGTATTGGGCCATCATGGGTGTCGGCCCGGCGGCTTTCGACTTTTGGGTTGGCTTGGTCATGGATTTCAGCGGCTCGTTTATTCAAGATGTAATTTGCCCGCCGGGCGCCCCCTCTGACAAGGCCTCGCCGGTAGATGCAATGCTCTTTGCATGGTCGGAACCGAACAACAGGATCAAGACTGTTGCGAATTCAAATGTATGTGATCAACGGGGGTCGGACTCTTCCGGGCTGCATGCCCGGCCTGTGGCCGGATCATCGCTATTGCCTGTAACAGGCATCTTCCCCGTCAATATCATAACCGGCATCCTCAGTCCCCGCCGGGCACACCGGCTCCGGCAGCAGGTCCCGCGTCCAGCCCGC
>JACOMS010000065.1 GCA_014324115.1 Hyphomonadaceae bacterium | reverse complement strand
TGGAATAATTACATCCCGTGCCTGACTGAGAACCAGTTGCTTCGGGTCCAGGTTCGTTCGGGATTGCACGTCGGTGATGTGTTCCCGATAAACAGTGTAGATTTCACCATACCGGATGCAGGGTGTTTTGCCGTTTTCAGTTACATCCGCTTTCGCAATGCCCTTACCCTTTGCAAACTCCACCACCTCCCCCAGCCGCTTCACCTGCCACGGCGGGGCGCCCCGGAACTCGGGAAAGCGCAAAGCCGGGGTGATCCCGTCACCCATTACTGATTTCCGCCGGTCTCAACCGGATCGTTTCTGCCACCGCTTCACTCCGCACAAACCGTTTATCCACCGCAATGCGCGTCACAGCCCGACCGACTGCGAGCGAACCATGCCTGCTTTCGAATCAATCCGGCGCCAATCAATCAGCGCCCCACCTTGGGCAGGACATTGCGCCGACGCAACCCGCTCCGGCAGCAAACCCGCAAAGATACCCATGTCGACCTCTGATCCAGCGCCATTTTGAAGGCAATCATACGTCGCGGGACGGGAACGGAAAAGTCCTGCCCCTGCGATTTCGCAACAGTCTTGGGATGTCTTTTGGTTAGGGACGTACGTCCTGTTTACGTACAGGGTTAATATACCGTTAATTCCGGCGGGGATTTTCCAAACCTGACTCACCTTGATTTCCAAAAAGCAGATTCGAAAAAATCCTGCGTCCCGGGCCTGCACCGTAAACGAGTACGCAGATTTCGCCCCGACCCCCAAATGTCTGATCAAAGACCGAATCGAAAATGCCCATGACCGGGCGGCTCCGTGAGACGCGCATGGATGACGCAACGGATCACACCCTCATACGGGTTTATGAGCCCGGTTTTCGCGAATACAGCAGAGATCACCCACACTCCAACCTTGAACCTCGCAGGAAAAATCATGGAAAATAACCGCAGACCCGGACCGATTATGCAGATATTGCCCTTTTGATGGCCGTAAGTGCCTCATCCGCGCCTTCGACTTTGGTACCGCCGGCCTGGGCCACTTCAGGTCTACCGCCGCCACGACCCTCGACTTTCTCCGCCCCGGCATTGACCAAAGTGATGGCAGAATATGTATCGGTCAGGTCTTTGGACACGGCTACAGAGACAGCGACCTTATCGTCATTGCGCGCCACGAGGGCGATAATACCGGAACCGATGGACTGGACCTGTTCGTTGAGCATGGCACGGAGGTCCTTTCCACCGACATCGTCAATGACACGTCCCATGAACCTGACCCCGTTAATGTTCTCAACGCAGATCTGGCCAACACCACCCATAGCCAGTTGTTTCCTGGCCTCCGATAAAGCCTTTTCGAGCACTTTTCGCTCATCCAGCAGGGCCTGTATGCGGGTCGGTATGTCCTCAATCCTGGACTTTAGTGTGTCGGCCGCAGTGCGAGCCAGAGCTGCCTGTGTTTCAAGATAGTCACGGGCAGCCTCGCCTGTCACGGCTTCGACGCGGCGAATACCGGCGGCCACTGCGCTCTCGGAAATAATCTTGAACAATGCGATATCGCCTGTGCGTGCAACATGGGTACCGCCGCAAAGCTCGACTGAATAGGGCTTGCCGCTGTCATCAAGTGACTTACCTAACGTGAGGACTCGCACTTCATCACCGTATTTTTCACCGAACAAAGCCATAGCCCCGGCCTCAATCGCAACGTCAGGGGCCATCAGCCTGGTATCAACCCCGGCATTTTGCAGAATAATGGAATTGACCTCATCTTCCACTTTCGAGAGCTCGTCCCGGCATATGGCCCGGCCGTGAGAAATATCAAAACGGATACGCTCCCCGTCCACCATCTGTCCCTTTTGCGTCACATGTGAACCCAGTACGCGACGCAGGGCCTGGTGCATGATGTGGGTGGCCGAGTGATTGCGTTTGGTGCGTTCCCGATTGAGATCATCGACCGCAAAATGCGCTATATCACCGACTGAAATATCACCCGACAACTCACCTATGTGAACGTGGACATCACCGGCTTTTTTCTGCACATCGGTCACGGATATTCGTGCGCCGTTATCAAACGTAATGACTCCCCGATCTCCGGCCTGTCCACCGCTTTCGGCGTAGAAAGGTGTCTGCACCGTTACGAGCATAACCCGACCGTTCAGGACTTGCCTGACCCGCACACCGTCGACAACAACTGCTCCGACCGGAGCCTGCCCGACCAGATTGTCATACCCCGTGAATTCCGTGGCCCCGATGTCTTCACGGATATCATGCCAGACTGCATCCATGCGCGAATCGCCGGACCCCGACCAGTTGGCACGGGCCATCTCCTTTTGTTTTTCCATGGCCGCATCAAACGCCTCCACATCTACGGAAATATCCCGGGCCCGCAGGGCATCCCGGGTCAGATCAAGCGGGAAACCATAAGTGTCATATAACTTGAAGGCGGTCTCGCCATCCAGCACATCGCCGCCGGAGAGGGTTTTTGTCGCTTCATCCAGTAAGGCTGTACCCCGCCCCAAGGTGCGGCGAAACCGGGTTTCCTCCTGCTCAAACGTGGCTTCAATTACTGCCTGAGCCCGTCTGAGTTCCTTGTAGGCGTTACCCATTTCAGCCACCAGCGTGGGCACCAGACGGTGCATAAGTGGATATTTAGCCCCCAGGATATGGGCATGTCGCATGGCCCGGCGCATAATGCGGCGCAATACATAACCGCGTCCTTCATTTGCAGGGGACACACCGTCAGCTATAAGAAAAGAACAGGCGCGCAAATGGTCTGCAATGACACGATGGGAAAACTTCGCGTCACCCTCAGCTTTTACGCCTGTCAAGTCGACAGAGGTGCCGATGAGGGTTTTGAACAGGTCGATGTGGTAATTGTCATGCCCGCCCTGCAGGACACCCGCCATGCGCTCCAACCCCATACCTGTGTCAATGGACGGTTTGGGCAGGTCAATGCGTCGGCCGTCCGTCAGGGTCTCATACTGCATGAAGACGAGGTTCCAGATTTCCACAAACCTGTCCCCGTCCTCATCCGCGGACCCGGGAGGGCCGCCGGGGATGTCCGGGCCGTGATCATAAAACATCTCTGAACACGGGCCACTCGGACCTGTGTCACCCATGGCCCAGAAATTATCGGATGTGGCGACACGGATAATCCTGTCATCCGGCAGCCGGGCAATTTTTTTCCAGAGATTGAAAGCGATGTCATCTTCATGAAAGACTGTCACAAGTAATTTGTTTGCAGGCAGGGAGAAATCCTTCGTCACCAGTTCCCAGGCCCGCATAATGGCTTCTTCCTTGAAGTAATCCCCAAAGGAAAAATTCCCCAGCATCTCGAAAAATGTGTGATGCCGGGCTGTGTAGCCAACATTGTCAAGATCATTGTGCTTGCCTCCGGCACGCACACATTTCTGGGATGTCGCGGCGCGCGGCACCCCCGGTCTTGCCGCACCCGTAAAAAAGTTTTTGAACTGCACCATGCCGGCATTTACAAACATAAGTGTCGGGTCATTATCCGGCACAAGCGGGCTGGACGGCAGAATCGCATGATTGTGTTTTCTGAAATAGTCGAGAAAGTGTTGTCGAATGTCACTCAGGCTCGTCATACCATCTCACAGCATAAAAAATGAGCATCCCGTATAAAAAGGGCGCCCGGAAGTGCCAAGCCCTCTTTTGGGGAATGAAGAACTGCGGTCACACAGCGCAGATGCTCATCCCGATAAGCCTGCACTTTCATCATTCTCACCCTGATCACAGGTCGGGATAAGAAGCTTTTCATCAATCAGGCCTTCATTGCGGCGAATATGATTTTCAATCGTATCAGCAATATCCGGATTCTCCTTGAGGAATTTGCGTACATTTTCGCGCCCTTGCCCAATACGCTCATCACCATAGGAGTACCAGGAACCGGACTTCTCAACGACTCCCGCCCTGACACCGAGATCAATCAGTTCACCCGTCTTGGAGATGCCTTCGCCATACATGATATCAAATTCGACCTGGCGAAAAGGCGGAGCCACCTTATTCTTGACGACCTTGACCCGTGTCTGGTTACCGATGGTTTCGTCGCGATATTTAATGGAGCCGATGCGGCGGATATCCAGACGCACGGACGAATAAAATTTCAATGCGTTGCCCCCCGTTGTCGTCTCGGGCGAACCGTACATGACACCGATTTTCATGCGGATCTGGTTGATGAAAATGACCATACAGCCTGATTTAGCAATAGATCCCGTCAGTTTACGCATGGCCTGACTCATCAGGCGGGCCTGCAATCCCGGCAGGCTGTCACCCATGTCGCCTTCAAGTTCAGCCCGCGGAGTCAGGGCTGCCACCGAGTCGATGACTATTATATCCACAGCCCCGGAACGTACGAGCGTATCGGCGATTTCCAGAGCCTGTTCACCTGCGTCCGGCTGTGCAATCAACAGCTCGTTGACATTTACACCGAGTTTGCCCGCATAAACCGGATCAAGCGCATGTTCAGCATCAATAAAGGCCGCCACACCACCTGTTTTCTGCATTTCCGCAACACAGTGCAGAGATAATGTCGTCTTGCCGGAACTTTCCGGGCCGTAAATCTCGACCACGCGACCTTTGGGCAAACCACCTATGCCAAGCGCAATGTCCAGACCCAGGGAGCCTGTGGAAATCGCCTCCACATCCAGAGTGTCTTTTTGACCCAACTTCATCACGGAGCCCTTGCCGAAGGCCCGATCAATCTGGCTAAGCGCAGCTTCGAGAGCAGATGACTTGTTCCTATCCATGACAGATTCCACAACTTCAAGATTCGGTTTTCGGCTACGGGCCATAGTTTCCTCCAGATTTTCGCAGGTCAATGTATTTTTGAACCGTCACAGATAACTTGTGAACGCTTCGTATGCGGTATGCACATTTTGTTCCCCAATACAAGAAAAAAACATAAAAAGAACAGTTTTGCTAACCGCCGATCTCCGCCTTGACCTTTTCGGCCAGTTGCACGAGCGTGAAGGGTTTGGGCAGGAACGTCACATCGGGTTCCTCTGCGAGAAGTCCGGAAAACTCTTCTTCCGCATAACCGGAAATAAAGACGATGCGCGCCTCCCCAAGCAGGTGACGGGTTCTCTTGAGCAGTGTCGGCCCATCCATACCCGGCATGATCACATCGGATATGATCAGGTCGAATGGTGTCCCGGTGTCTTTGAGAATTTCACAGGCCTCTTCGCCGTTTGCGGCCTCTTTGACTTCATAGCCCCGCTTACGCAGGGTTCTGGCCGCAATCACACGGAAAGAGTCCTCGTCCTCTACGAACAGGATATTGCCCTGCCCGGCCAGATCAGATGGCGGGCGCTTCTGCGGCGGTCTGGATATATCACCGATCTCTTCAACCCCGGAATCCCCGAGGGCCTCCGGCAGGTAAATCGAAAATGTTGTCCCGATGCCAGGTTTGCTCTTGACACCCAGATATCCATCAGCCTGTTCAATGATGCCGTAGACCGTGGAGAGGCCAAGCCCGGTGCCTTCGCTCTGGGCCTTGGTCGTAAAAAACGGCTCGAAAATCCTGGATTTAATCTCATCCCTGATGCCCGCGCCGGTATCTGTCACAGAAATATGGGCAAAGCGGGTCTGTGAGAGCTGCCCAAGTGCATTTGTCAAAACCGGGTCGGAAATATCGGAAAGATCAACACTGTCTGTCCGGATTGTAATTGTCCCGCCGCCCTGCTCCTTCATGGCATCCCGCGCATTGACGCACAGATTCATCAGAACCGTATCAATTTGATTACGATCAATCCGTACCTTGGGCAAATCCCGTCCGTGTTTGACACTCAACCTGACCTTCTCACCGAGTACCTGCTTGAGCGTGACGGCTATATCCGACAGGGTTTCCGATACATCGAAGCGTACGGGACGCACTGTCTGTTTGCGGGAATAAGCCAGAAGTTTTTTAACCAAAGACGCCGCACGATTTACATTGGCATTGATCTGCTGCAATTCGGGATAGGACGGATCGCCGATCGGGTGACGCCCCAGCAACGTATCTGTATAGAGCCGTATCGCCGCCAGCAAATTGTTAAAGTCATGGGCGATTTCGGCAACCAAGCGTCCAACCGCCTGCATTTTCTGACTTTGAACAAGCTGGTCTTCGAGGGCCTTGCGGGCACTTATATCGACCATGTAAACCTTGCATGTGTTGTGGAACGGTTCGGCCACCAGATACATGCTGACAGAGACATCTGTGTCAGCCTTCAGAACTGCATCAAACGGATCATCCGGTTGCCGGTCGCGGGCATCCATTTTAGTAAAGTCTATGCCGACGGTGACAGGTTCAAACAGTGACATGAAGGTCCGGTTACGACTGCTACCCTGCCCCAAAAGCCGGTCAAATACCGGATTACTGTCTTTAATACGGGCGTCCGGGAGGATTGGACTGTCCAAAGTGATGAGTGCGATGGGGGAGTCAGTGAATTCTGTCGCAGGCACGGTCCCCGTGACGTGATCGCTGTTGCTGGCCCAGGTGTCTTCGGGCTCATGGATTTTTGCGATCCGGGTGTGCTTGGCAGGCAGGGCGGACAGGCTGGAGTGACCGTGAAAGGCAACATATGCGACATAATCGCCGGTGCCGGACACCTGCCATATCGCCCGCATGACAATCGGTGTCAAAACGCCTTTGTGTGTAACCAATCGCGTGTCGGCATGCACAAGCCGACCCGGGGAACGCGGACTTTCAAGCAGGAACTCCGGATCATCAATGAATTCCTGCAGATATTGCGGCGTGTCCGGTTCCCCAACACCAATCCAGCGCAACAGGCTGGAATTGATGTTCAGAACACGCCCATTCTGATCAACGCTGACCAAACCGATCGGAGCCTCTGATAATCGTACTGATGCGCTATCCACGTCGCCGTCAAGGCAAACGATTTCCCAGAACTGGCTCTCCGGGCCTGTCGTCACCCGCAACCGGAAATCACGGGCGGTACCATCGAGCCTGCATGAAATATCCGCCTCGGACGGCCCCGGGCCGGGTGCCTCATGCATCAGGCGGAAGATTGTCGCTGACGTATTGTCATCCGCGCCGTGAAAGAGAGCTTCGATAGGCGGCGGCCCGTCAGGGGTCGCCTGCAACCCCAACCGGGCGGCCAAATCGGTATAACGGCCATTTGCCTTGACGGCGCGACCTTTGTGCATGAAAAGACAGGGGTGGCTTGATTGGGATATTAGAAGCATGACCGGATCAGATGCGGATATGTCAAATGCCGCCAGTATTTCCCCGCGCCCCTGCCTTACCATCCAGACAACTGCGCCTACGGCGACGAGGGCGACCGGCCCGATGAAAATCCCGCCCCACAGTCCATAAAGCCGATAGCAGAGAAATGTGGCCAGCACGGCTGCAACGGCTAGAAGTCCGGAGAGTAGAAGCCAGAACCGGGCCGTCCGGTTTAATCCTGCAGTTTTCTTTATCCCATCATGGCGAATCATGTTGACCATTTTCGACATATACATATCATTTTCATGATACAAACAGACTGAATGAATCTCCGGAGAACCAATCATGCCCCCCCTGAAAACAGCCATCACCATAGGTGTACTCGTCCTTCAAACGGCTTGCCGGGACGGGACGGCGATCAGGAATGAAGAACCCGTTTTTACAGATAAAAGCGCGGCCCTGAATGCCTGGTTTGAAGCGCGCCATGAGGACAGCCTTGCGCGCTCACCCATGAGGAAAACCTATCTTGGCATGACAGACGAGAGTTCCGGGCGTCTGGATGAGGTCTCACAGCACGCACTGGACGAAACGGCGAGTCTGACCCGAACCTGGCTTGAACATATGCAGCGGGAATTTGATCCGGACACATTGGACGAACAGACTGCACTTTCATACCGTCTGTTCGAATATGACTCACAGGATTTGTTGGCGATCCATAAGTTCGCGGATCATGATTATGTGTTCCAGCATATGAGCGGGCCGCATACGGGTCTACCCTCGTTTATGATCAATTTCCATGCCGTGACGACACTCGGGGATGCCGAAAATTATGTAAGTCGTCTACGCGAATTTGATCGTTATCTCGGCCAGTATCAGGCTCGCGCGGAGGCACAGGCTGCCAAGGGCGTGCTGCTGCCTGAATTCGTTTATCCCAAAATACGCGATGCGGCCCGCAACGTGATAAGTGGCGCCCCCTTCACAGATGGCGACGACAGCCCTCTGTTTGCCGATATTAAATCCGATATTGCTGCCCTGTCGATTCAGCCCGATGACAGGGACCGGCTTGTTTCCGAGGCCCGCAAGGCTCTCATTGACCATGTCAAACCGGCCTATGAGTCACTTATCGCGATGTTTGAGCGCCACGAGACACTGGCAAGTGTGGATGACGGAGTCTGGAAACTGCCGGATGGCGAAGCCTATTACCGGGCCCGTCTGAAACACTTCACAACTACGGACATGACACCGGATGAAATCCACGAAATCGGCCTTGCTGATGTTGCGCGCATCCACGGCGAAATGCGCAAGATCATGGAAAGGGTGGGCTTTAACGGCACCTTGCAGGATTTTTTCACACTACTGCGCACCGACCCGCAGTTTACCTATGAAAATACGGATGCAGGCCGCCAGCGCTATATAGATGAAGCCACGGCCATAATTGACAGGATGCGTGATGAACTCGACGCACTGTTTATCACCAAACCCAAGGCCGATATGATCGTGAAACGTGTTGAGCCTTTTCGTGAGGATACGGCCTTTGGAGCATTTTACAATCAACCCGCTATGGACGGATCCCGTCCGGGCATCTATTACATCAATCTCAGGGATATGAACGAACTGCCGGTCTATCAGATGCAGGCCCTTGCCTATCACGAAGGTATCCCGGGGCATCATATGCAGATCGCCATTGCGCAGGAACTCGAAGGTCTACCGAAATTCCGCGCCTTGGGTGGGCACACGGCCTATATTGAAGGCTGGGCGCTGTATTCCGAAGGCGTGCCTAAGGAACTCGGTCTCTACACTGATCCCTACCAGGAATTTGGCCAACTCAGCATGGAAATTTTTCGTTCGGCCCGCCTCGTCGTGGACACAGGCATTCACGCCAGGAAATGGACACGACAGGAAGCGGTGGACTATTTTCTCGAAAACACGGCAAATAGTGAGGGCGATATTCACGCCGAAATTGACCGCTATATCGTCTGGCCCGGACAGGCCACGGCCTACAAGGTCGGTATGATAAAAATACAGGAGTTGCGCAGAGACGCTGAAGCGCAGTTGGGCGATAAATTCGATATTCGCGAATTTCACGACGTGATACTGGCAAACGGGTCTGTGCCGCTCGCCGTGCTGGAGGAGCTTGTCAGCGCGTGGGTGGAGAGTAAACTTTAGCGTATTCTCCCGGAAGTCGGGGTAATTTTGACCTGACAGGATCGGGGGCTTTTGCGGCGAACCGGGATAATGTGAGCGTAAATGTCACGTCCCGGGAACATTTTACCCAGGCACTTGCCCGTCAAAGCAGATATGTTCCCGAATAATGCCCCGGGCGATTTTCCGGCGTGATCTGGAGACCGCAGGGCCGCGTGACCGGCGCGGCCCCTTTTGTTCGTGTATCAACACGGATCGGACTCTTCCAGGCCGCAGGTCCAGCCCTGCCACCAAGTATTGTCGGCATCCCTGACAGCACCGATGTAATCAACAACCTCAAGGAAGGTGTTGCCCGGGGGAACCCCCGCGGCCGCAGGGACCGCAGCCTCGGCCGGGCCGTTGACAAACCCCTCAAGAGTGTGGGTCGCAATCCTGTTGTTCCTGTCCGCATCAACAGCCTCCTGAGCCGTTACGCCGCCCCGCCGTGTCAACACCCCGCCCGCACAGTCAAACAGTACAGACAGGAAGGCCGGATCAGACCCCGGTGTGAAGCCCTCAACACCGTCACCGGCACCGCCATCATAGTCAAGGCAGGCATTTCCGTGGACCACAATACCGGCCTCAAAATACGGGTTCGCACCCGTACTGACACGAAGACCACTCCCCTCCGTATCGTCCCCGGCCAGCAGGGTGAAATTGTAAATATCAGGAGTGGACTGAGGCATTGCATCCGGCGCAACAGAGTCGACCACAATACCGCTATCCGATGTGTCGCCGCCGCGCTGCACACCAATCACGTACTCAACAGTACCGCCATAGCCTTCGTCCATGGCCAGCTGATCGTCCGCACTCCCTGTAAGAACAACGTAATTCGCGCCTGCTCTTCCACCCAGGACCCTTATACCGTCGCCGGAACTGTTGTGAACCTGGATATAATTGACTGTCGCGCCGCGGCCGACACCGCCCAGGGTCAGACCGGCATTCAAACCGGCACCGGCATGACGCACAGTCACATACTCAAGCGTACCGCTGTCGGCCGCGCCGTTCCCGCCGCCGTATACCGCATCCGGCGAAGTCACGCCCTCAATGGCGTTTTCACATCCGGCCGTTCCGCCGGTCGCACCCGGAACATTACAACGATTGATCCGGCCACTCCCGAGAACAACAATACCGCCCCATTCACCGGTGGCGCTCGCACGATCACCAGCCACGGCAATATCATTTTTGCTCGTAAACACAATCGGAGCCTTCGCAGTCCCTCTGGCTTCAATCCGGTGACAGCGGTTGACAACCAGAAAATCAGCGCCCGAATCCCCCGCAATGGTCACACCGGCCTCAACGGTCAGCACAACCGGGGTCACGCCCGCACAGGTGGCAGGACCGGCCTGCCCCACATCCAGGCGCCCGCCCAACTCATAGACAACACCTTCCACATAGGGAATCCTTGCCGATTCTGTCAGCACACCGGCAAACGCCGTGAGGTTGCCGAGGGGCCCGGTGCACAGGGTCATGTCGCCCAATGGAGAGTTGGAACTCTCCGTAAAGCCGTCGGGGCAGGGTGCCGTGGGCGCCGCGCTGCTGGAGGACGCGGCGGACTCCGCGCTATTCGAATCAGCGATGGAAACTGTGAATGTGGCGCTGCCTGTATTCCCGGCAGCATCAGAGGCCTCTATTTCACACGTAAGTCTGCCGGCAAGGGAGCTCCCCGGTTTAGCGGAGACAGAGAATGTTACAGGGCGTTCGGCCCTCCACTCGCGGCCCTCCAATCGGCCCACCCTACGATTAGTACTACAGGAACCGATGTCAACATCATAACCCAACTCGCCGGAGCCAGTGAACATGGAAGCGGCGCAATCGCCGAAATTGGTAAGGGTCGAACCATCAATACCAAAAACGAAATCATCGCCCATATCCACAACTACGATTCTGGCATGGTTGACACCGACATTATCAGTTACTACAAGCTGCAATGTTTCAGAGCCGCCGGATAACGGGATGGTGATTCCGGAAGGACTGACGGTTACAACCGGCGGTGTTGGATCCGCTTCGCCCGGAGGAGCGGTGATGGTAACTGTGAGCGTGGCTCTGCCCTCATTCCCGGCAGCATCTTGAGCCGTCGCCGTACACGTAACCGTGATGGTATCAGCATTAACAGAAGCAGGCGCAGTGTAAGTATTTGTATTCCTGTTGAAAAACCCCCGGGTACATGTCACCGCGTCACCGCGTCACCGCGTCACCGCGGGGCCTCTCACAACATCCACATTATCCCTCGCGGCGAGTGTTGTCGAGCCGGTCGCACCCGCGTTCACGTTAATCCTGGCCGGGCTGAAGGTGACAACAGGCGCCTCCGTGTCTGGAGCCATGATGGTAACTGTGAATGTGGCACGGCCTGTATTTCCGGCAGTATCAGAGGCTCCCACTTCACACGTAAGCCCGCCGCCAAGAGGGTCGTCTCCTGACCGGGGGATGGAGACTTCCATAGAGCATCTGACCCCGTTCCCTATTGTCGGCCTACATGAAATTTCTTCGATTTCAACGGAATAGCTCCCTGCGCCAGTCAACATGGACTCATCGCAATCAATCACAAATCGGACGCTCCCACGGTCGATACGGACATTATCAGTTACTACAACCTGCAATTCTTCATCGCCACCAGAGGGCGGGACGGTGATCAAGTCAGGACTGAAGGATACAACAGGTGCGGCTGTATCCCGGGTAAACCCGGGGGGTGTACCGGGTAGCGTGCCCACATCGCCGCCACCGCCACCACCTCCGCCACAGGCGGACAGCCCCAAGCCGACAACCGCTGCCAGCATGATGCTACGAAAAGTTGCCCACTTCATCAACGACTCCACGTCTTCCCTTGCCACCTAGTTTAATCAGGCCTTGCATGTAACCAACAGCGGCCCGACCTATGGCTGGATCGTCACTGTTGTCTGTAACAGACGTCTTCCCCGCCATCCGTATCATAACCGGCATCCTCGGTACCCTCCGGGCACACCGGCTCCGGCAGCAGGTCCCGTGTCCAACCCGCCGCCCAGTTGTCCGCGTTCGTTTCCTCTTCCGGATTGAAAGCCCCGATATGGTTGCTGAAAGCCCCTGACACACCCCGTTCCAAAGCCCCCGCAATGAAGCCGTCAAGGGTATTGGAGGCCACAACATTGTTGCCGCCCGGGGTCTCGACAGCGGCCCGGCCCGTGTCCGGATCATCACCGTTGTCCGTATCTGTCGTCACCAGGTCCGGGCAGTCAAACAATACAGAATTAAATAACGGATCAGATCCAAGCAGATAGCCCGGTCTGCCGTCCCCGGCAGTCTGTTCATAATCAAGACAGGTATTCCCATGGACGACAACACCGTTATAGAACCACGGGTTCGCACCTGTATTGACGCGAATACCGCTACCCTGTGTGCTGTCCGCGGCCAGCAGGGTGAAGTTGGATAGCTCAAGGTAAGACTCATCGCTGACTTTGATACCGTTATCACCGTTATCTGAACTGTCACCGCCGCCCTGTACACCGACCATGTATTCGACAGTACCCACATAGCCTTCGTCCACGCCCAGCTGCCCGTGGGCATTCCCTGTGAGGACGAGGTAATTCGCGACGGCCCGCCCGCCCCGGAACC
>JACOMS010000064.1 GCA_014324115.1 Hyphomonadaceae bacterium | reverse complement strand
GAAGTTTCCCGCGTCTGATCCCGGGAACAGTTTGCCTGTTATCAAGATTGCCGAGCTTCGCAATGGCATAACGGCTAAATCGAACAGAGCTTCACGGGATGTGCCAGAGAAATACATTGTTTCTGATGGTGACTTTTTGTTCTCGTGGTCTGCGAGCCTGCTGGCAAAATTCTGGACCGGAGGTGAAGGAGCCCTCAACCAGCACCTCTTCAAGGTGACTTCAAACCGTTTCCCGGCGTGGTTTTTCAGCCAATGGGTGTATCATCACCTAGAGGAATTCCGGGCGATTGCTGCCTCAAAGGCAACAACAATGGGCCATATTAAACGGGAACATCTAAAAGCCGCGTTGACCATTTGTCCTCCGGCTGAAGTAATTAACCGACTTGGAAAAACCATGGGACCGCTTGTCCGACGTACAATTACAAATCCTTTGGAGTCCCGCACCCTTGCCGCCATCCGCGACCTGCTGCTGCCCAAACTCATGTCCGGTGAAATCCGCCTATGCGAGGCCGAACAGGCAGTGGAGGCCGAGCCATGATACGTGTTCCGGTCAACCCCGAGCTGATCCGGTGGGCGTGCGAGCGCTCCGGGATCGCCCGCGAGACACTTGAGGCGAAGTTCAGCAAACTGCCCGAATGGGAAAGCGGTAAAACCCGGCCCACCCTGAAACAGCTGGAGAAGTTCGCACGCTCTGCCCATGTGCCTGTCGGCTACCTGTTCCTCTCCGCGCCCCCGGAAGAGTCTATCCCCATCCCCGATTTCCGCACCCTTGCCGGGCAACCCTTGACGCGCCCGAGCCCCAACCTTCTGGACACGATCCATATGTGCCAGGTGCGGCAAGACTGGTATCGGGATTACGCCCGGCGGGCCGGAGAGCCGGAACCGGCCTTCATCGGCAGGGCCACAATCACAACGCCGCACGCGGAGGTCGCCGCAGACATGCGTAAGACCCTCGGCTTTGACCTTGCGGCCCGCAGTGACTGCCCGACCTGGACCGGGGCCCTGCGGCTGTTCATCCGCCAGGCCGGGGAGGCCGGTGTCCTCGTCATGGTCAGCGGGATTGTCGGCAGTAACACCCGCCGTCCCCTCGACCCGGGCGAGTTTCGAGGTTTTGCACTATCCGATTCCCTCGCGCCGCTGATCTTCGTTAATGGCGCCGATACGAAGGCGGCGCAGATGTTTACCCTCGCCCACGAACTCGCGCATCTCTGGCTGGACACAACCGCCCTGTCAAACCTCGGGGCCAAGCCAGGGGAGGGGTTTCAACCTGAAGAAGTGTGGTGCAACGCTGTGGCCGCGGAACTGCTCGTGCCTCTCGCCGCACTCCGGGCCAATCTTGAGAAAGGCGAGGAACTCACGGACACCTTGTCCCGGCTGGCCCGTCATTTCAAGGTCAGCACATTGGTGATTCTGCGCCGTCTTCTTGATGCAGGCCGGATAGACCGCACCCGCTTTGACAGCGCATGGGCCGGGGAAATGCAGCGCTTGCAGCATCTCGCACAGCAAGGGCAGGGCGGCGGCAATTTCTATTCCACAACCCTGTCCCGTGTGGGCCGCCGGTTCGCCCGGGCGCTTGTCGTCAGCACCTTTGAAGGGCAGACCCTCTATCGGGATGCCTTTCGGATGTTAGGCGTTTCCAAAACCGGGACGTTCGACGCCCTCGGACACGAAGTCGGGGTGATGGCATAATGACCTATCTTCTCGACAGCAACGTCTTCATTGAGGCCGAGAACCGGTGCTACGGTTTGGATTTTTGCCCCGCATTCTGGGACTGGCTGAAATTGCAGAACCGGACCGGAAAAGTGGCGAGTGTTGCAGCGGTCGCCGAAGAACTGCGCGCGGGCAGGGATGAACTCAAGACCTGGGCCAGGGAGAGGGGTAAAACCTTCTTTCTTGAGCCGGACGGCCTTGTTTTGACCGCGATGCCTAAAGTCAGTGATTGGGTAGTAAAAAATTATGAACGCGCCGCCGTCAGCGACTTTCTCTCTGTCGCCGACAGCTGGCTGGTCGCGCACGCGCTGGCGCATAAGCACATCGTCGTCACCCACGAACGACCCGCCAATACCCGCAGGAAGGTCAAGATACCGAATGTCTGCAAATACTTCAATATAAATTGTACAGGTCCCTACGAGATGCTCCGCCGCGAAGGGGCGAATTTTATCTTGGGACCGTCCAGAAAGACCCAATGATGCCCGGTTTCACCGGGAACGATATTGAAAACACGGTCCCCGATTGGCTATACGGTCAGGACATCGCGCCGGAATCACGTGAAGACGACGCAGAGACGGCAGAGGTGGGGGACATATGACCACAGCCATTATTGAAAGACTCACGGTCAAAAACTTCAGATCCCTGGCCGACATCGACATAAAAAAATTGACGCCTTTGACGGTTCTGACGGGTCCGAACGGCAGCGGCAAATCCACAGTCTTTGATGTTTTTGCGTTTTTGTCCGAGTGTTTCGAGGGCGGGTTACGCAGAGCCTGGGACAGGCGTGGAAAAGCCGCACAACTCAGGACGCGCGGACGGGATGGTCCCGTGGTCATTGAAATCAAATATCGCGAACAACGCAAGCCTACCGGTGGAAATAACCCGCTGATCACCTACCACATCGAAATTGATGAAGAGGGTGGCAAGCCTTTTGTTCCCCGGGAGTGGCTGTCCTGGAAGCGCAAAGGCTGGGGAAGGCCGTTTCATTTTATGGATTATTCTTCTGGCACAGGCAGTGTCGTTTCCGGCGAATTTCCCGATGAGGACGACCGGCGCGAGGATGTCCCCCTGAGTTCTTCGGAAACCCTGGCCGTGAATGTGCTTGGCCAGTTGGCCAAAAATCCGCGGGTGGCGGCCCTGCGGAATTTCGTCACGGGCTGGCATCTGTCCTATCTGTCAACCGATGAACCGCGCCTCCAGCCTGAAACCGGGCCACAGGAGCAGTTGAGCCGGACCGGCGGCAACCTGGCCAATGTCATCCAGCACCTTTCCGAGCACCACCGCGACCGCCTGCAAGACATTTTCAAAAGATTGCGGCAGCGGGTACCGCGAATCGACAATGTCACCGCGAAGCCTATGCCGGATGGGCGGTTACTCCTGCAAATCAAAGATGCACCCTTCGATGACCCTATCATGGCGCGGTTTGCATCGGATGGGACCCTCAAGATTCTGGCTTATCTTGTCCTGCTGCATGACCCGGAGAAGCCTCCCTTTCTGGGCATTGAAGAACCGGAGAATTTCCTGCATCCGCGCCTTCTTTACGGGCTGGCCGAAGAATGTCGGGACGCATCGGCAGCATCCCAGATACTTGCGACCACCCACTCCCCGTTTTTCCTTGATGCGCTAAACCCGGAAGAAGTGCGTGTACTCTGGCGCGATGCGGCAGGGCACACGCAGTGTCATCCCATCGCGGCAGATGAAAAAATCAAGGCTTTCATCAAGGAAGGGGCGCAGCTGGGCGACCTTTGGATGGAAGGGCAGTTCGGCGTTGGCGATCCCTTGACCCGGAGCGGCGCTCCATAGGCCCCCATAAGCCAGGAGCTGAAAATGCCGGACATTCACTTTGAATTCCTTGTGGAAGAGCGTTCCATGGAGGGCTTTCTGCAAGTTTGGCTGCCGGTTTTCCTGCCAAAATGCACCTTTAAGGTGTCTCCGTTTCAGGGCAAGCGCGCACTGCTGAAGGAACTCGGGAACCGTCTTGCGGCCTATGCAAAATGGTTGCCGGAAAATTATCGGTTGGTCGTCATGGTCGACCGTGATGGTAAAGATTGCCGGGAACTCAAGAACAGGCTTGAAGGGATATGCCGAAAAGCCGGTCTGACATCCAAAAAATCAGCGCAAGGGGGCGACTGGCAGGTGGCGACCGTGATCGCGGTCGAGGAACTTGAAGCCTGGTATTTCGGCGACTGGGAGGCTGTGCGCCAGGCTTACCCAAAAGCACCGGAGGATGTCCCCCGGAGAGCGGCTTATCGCGACCCGGATGCAATAGGGGGCGGAACCTGGGAGGCCTTTGAGCGCGTCATGCAGAAGTCGGGCTGCCTCAAAGGTGGCTTGCCCAAGGTTGATGCCGCCCGCCGGATCGGCGTCCATATGGATCCGCGACGCGGGAACAAATCAGCCAGCTTCAACTTTTTCCACCGCACACTTGCAGACCCTGTCTGATGGCGGTTTTCACCGAAAGCGATGTCGAAAACGCGGCGCTGGGCTGGTTGGCCGGGCTTGGCTATACTGTCAGGAAGGGTCAGGACATCGCGCCGGACAGCGGGACACCTGAACGCACCGGCTATGGGGACGTGATCCTTCCAGCGCGGCTGCATGCTGCGGTCCGCCGCCTGAATCCGGACCTGCCGCCGGAAGCCCACGATGAGGCGCTGCGTCGCATCGGACAGGTGGAGTATCCTGACCTGATTGAGGAAAACCGGCGCCTGCACCGGTTTTTGATTGAAGGCGTGCCAGTCGAATTCCCCGACAGGGACGGTACGCTCAGGGGCGATCAGGTGCGTTTGCTCAATTTTGACAATCCCGACGCCAATGACTGGCTCGCCGTTAACCAGTTCACCGTCATAGAGAACAGGACAAACCGCAGGCCCGACATCGTGATCTTCGTCAACGGGTTACCCCTGGCCGTGATTGAGCTCAAAAATGCGGGAGACGGGAATGCAACTCTGGATAGTGCGTTCAACCAGCTTCAGACTTACAAAAGCCAGATCGGCTCCCTCTTTCGCACCAATGCCGCCTTGGTCATCTCCGACGGGATTCAGGCGCGAATCGGCTCCCTGACCGCTGACCGCGAGCGCTTCATGCCCTGGCGCACGGAGGCTTCGGGCCGCATGGCCGCCAGGGGCACTCCCGGGATTGAAACCCTGCTCAAGGGGGCTTTCGAACAGCGCCGCTTTCTTCAACTGATTCGGGATTTCATCGTGTTCGGAGAAACCGGCGGCGGACTCGTCAAGATTCTGGCGGGCTACCATCAGTTCCATGCCGTTCAGCAGGCTGTCGCACATACGCTGCAAGCCGTCTCGCCGCAGGGAGATCGCCGTGTCGGGGTCGTCTGGCACACGCAGGGATCGGGAAAAAGCCTGCTTATGATCTTCTATGCCGGTCAGATCGTGAAGCATCCCCGCATGGAAAACCCGACCCTGATCGTTCTGACAGATCGCAACGATCTGGACGATCAGCTCTTCGCCACCTTCAGCATGTTCCGGGACCTGCTTCGCCAGAAACCCAAGCAGGCGGAGAATCGCGAGGCGCTGCGTCGGCGTCTTGATCGCGCGTCCGGCGGCGTAATTTTCACGACCATCCAGAAATTCCTGCCCGGGGACGGGGAGGTGACGCTGCCGCCGGTCACGGACCGCCGCAACGTCATTGTGATTGCAGATGAAGCGCACCGCAGCCAATATGGCTTCAGGGCGCGGATCGACAAAAAAACGGGCAAAATCTCATATGGCCTGGCCAAACACATGAGGGATGCCCTGCCCAATGCGTCTTTCATCGGGTTTACCGGCACACCTGTCGAAAAGGAGGACGTGAATACCCCGGGCGTTTTCGGCGACTATATCGACATCTACGATATCAGCCGTGCCGTTGAGGACAAGGCAACGGTGCCGATCTACTATGAGAGTCGCCTCGCCAAAATTGAGCTGTCGGAACAGGAAAAGCCGAATATTGATGCAGAGCTGGCCGAACTCACGGAGGATGTCAGCGAAGGCGAGGAGGCGCGCCTGAATCGCAAATACAGCACGGTCGAGGCGGTCGTCGGTGCGCAGAGGCGTCTTGCTCTGGTGGCGGCCGATCTGGTTGCGCACGCCGAGGTCCGGTTCGGGGCGCTCGAAGGAAAAGCGATGGCGGTCTGCATGAGCCGCCGGATTTGTGTGGCGCTTTATGATGAGATTGTGAAGCTTCGCCCCGGCTGGCACAGCGACGATGACGAACAGGGCGCGGTCAAGGTGGTGATGACGGGTAGCGCCTCCGACCCGCCGCACTGGCAACCCCACATCGGAAAAAAGCCGAAAGCGCGGCGCGAGCTCCTCGCCAAACGCACCAGGGATCCTGCGGACCCGCTCAGGCTGGTTCTTGTCCGCGACATGTGGTTGACGGGTTTTGACGTTCCCTGCATGCACACAATGTATGTTGACAAACCCATGAGGGGCCACAGTCTTATGCAGGCTATCGCCCGCGTCAATCGCGTGTTCAGGGACAAACCGGGTGGGCTTGTGGTCGATTATATCGGCATTGCCCAGAATTTGAAGGCTGCACTCGGGCAGTATTCCGACACAGATCGCATCGCGACCGGTATTGATGAGAAAGAGGCGGTTGCCGTCCTCATGGAAAAATACGAAATCGTCCGGGACATGTTCAGGCCGGACGCATCGGACGGGTTTGACTATCGGTCAGCCCTGTCACCGGACATTGATCCCGGGCAGCGCCTGTCCACAATGGCAGGTGCCATTGAGTGGGTGCTTTCCATGCAGCAGGCCGATGCTGCAAGGGAACAGGGCGCGGAGGACAAAAAGCGCGCCCATCGTCGCTACCCGGACGCCGTCCTTGCGCTTTCGAAAGCCTATGCCCTTGCGGCTGCAAGTGATACCGCCCGCAAAATCAGGGACGAAGTCGCGTTTTTTCAGGCTGTTCGTGCAGCATTGGTAAAGAGCGCGGCGGCGGCCGACGGCCGGAGCGTTGCAGAGCGTGAACTCGCCGTTCAGCAGCTTGTCAGTCGCGCCGTTGTTTCAACGGAAATCATCGATATCATGCAGGCTGCCGGTATCACGACCCCTGATATCTCCATCCTTTCCGATGATTTCCTTGATGAGGTGCGCCACTTCGGGAAGAAGAATCTGGCCTTGGAAGCGCTGCGCAAGCTCATTAACAGCGAGGCCCGCTCGCAGTCAAAGCACAACGTCACCCGTGCCAAAGCGTTTTTGGAGCGGCTGGAATCCGCCATCGCGCGGTATCACACCAACGCTCTGACCACCGTTCAGGTGCTCGAAGAGCTTATTGCACTTGCCAGGGATATCCGGGCGGCGCGCCAGCGCGGCGAGGAAACCGGTTTGAGTGACGACGAGATCGCTTTCTATGATGCTCTGGCGGATAATGAAAGTGCGCGGGACGTGATGGGGGAAGACAAGTTGTGTGTAATCGCCGTTGAATTGATGCAGACGATCAGGGACAACGTAACGGTCGACTGGATGCAGCGCGAGCCTGCCCGTGCCGATATTCGCCGCCGCATTAAACGCATTTTGCGTAAATACGGCTATCCTCCGGATTTGCAGGACAGTGCCGTCCGGAATGTTTTGCAGCAGGCGGAAGTCCTTTCCTCTCACCTGGCCTGAACCGGTCTGCATGATCCGGTTTGACTCGCATACGATGTCAATAAATCGCATCCTTCCTACAGGGCAAGCTGCAACGCCCGTGAAATCAGGAGCACAAGACAGGGAGAGCCACACCAAAAAGATCACAGGGTCGGAAGCGTCTCGCGGATGTGATCAGCGGCGCTGTGCGCATTACCGGGGTAGCCGCGGGCGAAAAAACTTACAACGATGCAATGTAAGGGCATTTTTGATAGGATATTCAACCGTTTGAGTGCCAAAGAGGCCCCCTGAAGGTTTGATGATTGACAGCACATATATCAAGGTCCATCGCACCGCGTGCAGCCTGCATAAAGGAGGGGATACTCCCCGCCATATCGGGCGGACAAAAGGCGGGCTGAATTCCAAAATCCATGTCATCATGGATGAACGGGGCCGCCCCCAAGCCTTTGCCTGACGGCGGGATAGGTCAGTGAGAGGGACTGCCCCAAACTCAGGATGTTGTCATGATCGCCGATAAAGGTTACGACAGCGATGAATACCGGAAGGCCCTGAGAGCCAAAGGTATCACACCCTGTATACCGCCCCGAAAAGGGCCCCCAAAGGGTGATGTTCGCCTGCACAGTTCTGTAAAATAACCTGTAAACAACGATACAGGGTCGAAAATGTGTTCGCAAGGCTCAAGGATTGGCGCAGAGTTGCAATCCGTTATGACAGATGCGCGCACACCTTCTTTGCCGCTGTCCTCATCGCGGTCATCGTCACATGCCGGATTTAATGAGTCCTGACCCTATTCCCCTAACCGGAATTTCAGGGCCATCCGGTCAGACTCGCCGATGGCCTCCATTCTGGCTTTCATTT
Organism: Hyphomonadaceae bacterium; assembly: GCA_014324115.1. Taxonomy (GTDB): domain Bacteria; phylum Pseudomonadota; class Alphaproteobacteria; order Caulobacterales; family Maricaulaceae; genus JACOMS01. The sequence goes on along the minus strand of JACOMS010000064.1, from coordinate 13,891 downwards.
CCGGGTTATCCCGGCTGGTAGAAAGGGACGGAGGCAGACGCCACACCGTGTCCTGGTCCGTCGGCTGGTCTTTCGGATTGGCATTGACCTCGCTTTTAGCCATGAGCTCAAAACCGGCCTCTTCCATGATTTTGATAACCCCGGATTCCTTGATATAACCGTTATCGCCATTGGCCCAGTCATCCGGACTGTCCTCAGGTGCGCGGTGTTGAACAATGACTACGGAACCCCCCGGCTTGAGAATGGCCTTTATGTCGGCGATCGCTTCGTCCAGAAATTCCCGATTAAAGCGGGTCAAATGGTGGAAAGCGCGAACAATCATAACGACGTCCACAGAGTCGTCCATATCCGCCGGGCGGGAACCGAATGCAAAGGCTTTCACATTTGCCGTATTCCCGTTGCCCCATTCCACGGTCTCGGTCGTCCAAGTTTCGGCCCATGTCTTACGATTATCAAGGAATTCCTCGCTAGCAAATCCGCCGAATTTACCCCACATCGGGACGCTGTAATCAATGCCAACCAGCGTTCCACCATCTCCAAGATAAGGCAGGATGATTTTAGCATACCATCCTTGGCCGGGCAGGACTTCGGCAACGGTCATGCCGGGTTTAATGTCGGCAAATTTCAGGGTTTCTTCCGGATTACGGGCATTGTAGCGGGCCCTGACCTCATCGGGTTGTGAGGCCAAAACGGCGCGGAGGCGGACATCGTTGTCAGCCGTCCCGGCGGTTTCTGCAACCATTTCATCTGCCCCATTTCATCTGCCCCGGCGGTTTCTGCAGCCATTTCATCTGCCCCGGCGGTTTCTGCAGCCATTTCATCTGCCCCGGCGGTTTCTGCAGGCGTTTTGGTAGTATTTTCGATAGTCTCACTGGTTGTCCCAATAACCTCTTTGGTTTGGCCGCAGGCCGAGAGGGCAAGGGCCATACAACCGATTAAAAAAGATGTAAAGCGCATCATATTTCTCCTTGGTGACCGGGATCATATAAGGGAGAACGGTGTCACATGCAATCAATAAAGCCGATTTCACGTTAAATTCATTGGCAAGTCCGAATTGTTGGACCCGCGTCAGCCTTCTTCACGGTGTTCGTGAAACCGGCCATAGCGGCGATAGCGCCAAAGATAGGTTGGGACAATTGCCTCAATGGTTTCCCGGCGAATGGCCAGATCATCCAGTGTTTTGGCTCCCTCACTTACGATATTGTCGGTCTTGAGGCTCTGCACCTGATCCCGGGTCAGGAAGGGATCAATGAGGGGCAGCCCGCCGCACATTTCACCGACAACCCCCAATGTCCGGGCAACAAACCATGGCACCGGCACAAGCAGGCGCTTTCGGTCGATGGTGTCCAGAGTGAACCGGAGCAGTCCCCTGAAACTGTAGGTCCGCGGTCCGCCCAACTCATATGTCCGGCCTGCGGTGGCCTGGTTGACCGATTTGGCAATAGCCTCGGCAACATCACCGACATAGACAGGCTCAAACCGTGTTTTGCCGCCGCCGATCAGCGGCAGAAAGGGCGAGAGCAGCGCCATGGCGGCAAACCGGTTGAAAAATTTATCCTTGGGGCCGAAAATGATTGAGGGTCGCATAATGTCCGCGCTCGGCACGTGATCACGCACAAGAGCTTCACCGGCAGCCTTGGTCCGGGCATATTCGGACAGACCATTCGCATCAGCGCCCAAGGATGACATGTGAACGTAATTTGCAATCCTGACCCCGGCCGACAGGCGAGCCACTGTTTCCGCCCCGCGAACATGCAGGGACTGGAAATTTTGTTTTCCGGCCTCGGACAGCACCGCGACCAGATTGATAACGGCGTCAGAACCCTCAATGGCGTCGGCTACAGATTGTTCGAACCGGATATTGGCCTGAACGAGTTGCACTTGCCCGACATTGCCGATGACTTTCAAACTCTGCCCCACATGCGGGCGACGCATGGGGACGCGTACACGCCAGCCATCCTTGACCAGTGCCTTGACGAGATGGGTTCCGACAAATCCCGAACCGCCAAAAACCGTGACCAGACCCTTTGTCATCATGACCTCTTTTGTATCTCATCTATGTCTAGTCATTCGAATCGGGGCTGTCCATATCCCCGTTTGAATCGGCGCCGCCGCTCCCCATATGTCCAGGATGCATTCTGCCTACCGGATTATTGAGCCGACAAGGGACGTGCCCCTGTTTATTTTCGGGGATCATGCGTCCAGATACATTCCGGGCAATTATGGTAATCTGGGTCTTGCAGGTAACGATATGACCCGGCACATCGCCTGGGATATCGGTTCGGCGAGCCTGATCCGCGCAATGGCAGATTTTTTCGGGTGTCGGGCCCAACTCGCAAATTTTTCCAGGCTTCTGATTGATCCGAACCGCAGCCTTGATGCGGACAGCCTCATCCTGGAAGTCAGCGACGGCACAGTGATACCGGGAAACTGGAATTTGTCGATGGCTGACAAACGGTGCCGGATGGATGAATTTTATCAACCTTATCACGATCGGATGTCGGACTATCTCAAAACCGTTAATGATCCGCTCGTGATTTCCATTCACAGTTTTACACCTCAGCCCCTCGCAGGCGCGACCAGACATGTCGATATAGGCCTGCTGGTCAAGCATGATGAACTGTCGGCGCGGCAGTTTCAACGGATGTTCATGCAGTTGGGGCAGGGGTTTTCAATCGGGATGAACGAGCCTTATTCGGCCCATGATTTCAACCATACAATCGACACCCATGTGGCGCCGCGGGGCTTGCGGCATTTGGCTATAGAAGTGAACCAGAGACTTGTTGATACGGAGTACAGGGCCCGGAACATGGGACGTATTCTGGCTGAGCAGGTCGAACCGATTGTAAATCGTGTTGATATCAGTATTGGAGACTGATAGCATTCTGGAAACGGAGTCCGGCATGCTGGCTAAAAACCCGACCCATTTTGTAAACGGGCAAAACATGTTTGAAAACTATCCTGACGGAGCCGGGCGGGTGCTGTTCGGCATGGGGTGTTTCTGGGGAGCGGAGCGTATATTCTGGGGGCTGAACGGCGTCCATGTAACCTCCGTCGGCTATGCGGGCGGATCTCATGATAACCCGGATTATCGTCTGGTGTGTACCGGCCGTACAGGTCATGCCGAGGTTGTGCATGTGGTATACGACCCGCCCGTGATTACGTTTGAGGAGTTGCTGAAAGTCTTTTTCGAAAACCACGACCCGACACAGGGTAACCGTCAGGGAAATGACATCGGCACACAATATCGCAGCGTCATATACACCTACACAGATGAGCAACGCCTTGCGGCCAAGACCGCGTGTGTACGTTATGAATCCGCCTACCGGAAAAAGGGTTATGGCCCGATCACAACGGAAATCAAAATGGCCGGTAACTATTATCCGGCAGAGGATTATCACCAGCAATATCTGGCCAGGAACCCGAATGGCTATTGCGGTATAGGCGGGACGGGGGTTGTGTGCCCGATACCGGCCAGGGTTGAGGCTTGAAGGGGACGCGGTTTTGCCGGGATCAGCTCGCATCCGGACCTGTCTCGACTTTCCTGAAGTCGGTGCCCTGAATAATTTCACCACACATCAGGCTACAGTGATCGCCGCCCTGTTCATGAATGGCTGGGGCATGGATATATGTCGGGAGGCCGCAGGCACTGAATTTAACAGGGATGCGTTTTCGGAAGTTTGATGACCTGAGAGAGACTTTGACAAGGACAGCTTCTATCTACCTGGGGCTCAAATCTGATGGGCAAAATCGACAATATAGCATTTCCGGATGAAAACGGGCGCTTCGGAACATTTGGCGGGCGCTACGTGGCCGAAACTCTTGTGCCGCCGATTCTGGAACTGGCAAGAGCTTATGAGGATGCCAAAGTCGACCCGGCATTTAAAAGTGAATTTGACAACTTTCTGGAACATTACGTGGGGCGACCCAGCCCCCTTTACTTTGCCGAGCGGCTGACCGCGCACGCAGGCGGTGCGAAAATATATTTCAAACGTGATGAACTCAACCATACGGGCGCACACAAAATCAATAATTGCCTCGGGCAGATTTTGCTGGCCAAACGCATGAACAAAACCCGCATCATTGCAGAAACGGGTGCAGGGCAACACGGCGTGGCGATAGCCACAGTCGCGGCGCGTTTTGGTCTGGAATCCATTGTTTATATGGGTGCGGCGGACATCATTCGCCAAAAACCCAATGTGTTTCGCATGCAGCTTTTGGGAGCCGAAGTGCGGGCGGTACATTCCGGAACAAAAACCCTGAAAGATGCCATGAATGAGGCCCTGCGTGACTGGGTGACACATGTGGATCATACGTTTTACTGTATTGGCACCGTCGCCGGGCCGCACCCCTATCCCGTCATGGTTCGCGATTTTCAGGCCGTCATCGGAAGGGAAGCCAGGTCGCAGATTCTGGTGCGCGAAGGACGTCTGCCCGATGCGGTCGTCGCCTGTATCGGCGGCGGGTCAAATGCCATGGGGTTATTTCACGAATTTGTACCTGAGAAGGACGTCCGCCTTGTCGGGGTCGAGGCTGCCGGGCATGGGGTGGAAACGGGACAACATGCGGCGTCGCTAACGGGCGGCGCACCCGGGGTGTTGCATGGTAACAGGACATATCTGTTGCAGGACGAGAACGGCTTTATACGGGACGCGCATTCGATTTCAGCAGGCCTCGACTATCCCGGTATCGGTCCTGAACATGCCTGGCTACATGAAACAGGTCGCGCAGAGTATGTCAGTGCAACAGATGCCGAGGCCCTGGAGGCCTTCCAACTCTGCGCCAGACTCGAAGGCATATTACCCGCGCTCGAACCCAGCCATGCCATACCCCGGACATTGGAACTAGCCGGGGAACTGGGCAGGGACGGTCTTGTCATTATGAACATGTGCGGCCGTGGGGACAAGGATGTTTTTACGGTCGCCGATGCCTTGGGTGAGCAAATTTCCCGAGGTACGCAGGAGTGAACAAAAACGGGGATCGTGAGGGGTTTACGCATTTGGGTGATGCACGTATCTGTGACGACAACAGACCTGCTTGCGGGCGGATATGTGAATTGAATGAGGGTCCATATTAAATTCGGGATTGTCGCCTGACATGTTCGCTGTTGTATTCACCATATTTACCTTTGAGACGACCATGCCCGATGCGCATCATCACCGCATCAACGGCTGGATTGATGAGGATAGTGTGCATGAGATCAGCAGGCTTGTACCTATTGATGACCCGGCGAGACGACAGCAGCTGGCCAGGCAACGGGAGGTGGCAGAGGCCCGTCGTGCCCGGCAAGCCGCCGTTCGGGCGCAAAAAGCGCGCATTGCGGCGGAAAAGCGTCGGGCGGAGGCCCTTGCCCTGCGGTCTACAGTTGGAGATATCATCCTGCCGGGTGTGCTCAACCTGCCGCGCGGGGCCGAAACCGCACCTTATGACGGATGTAAAAAAATCCAGAAAGGCCTGATTATGGGCGGTGGCTTCATGCTATTTACCTGTGAAAAGCTTCTGCCGGGATATCCGATTTCCCAGCAGGAGCGCATGTATGTGAGATACGGTACAGAGATCATGAAGGAGGGCTGGCGTCGCAAACCGGACAGCATGCGCAAACATGTGAAATACGTCCGCGACGACGGTCTGGGCTGCGAAGCGCATCTGGATATACGCCTGTTCACGGATCGCAGCATGAACGAACCGCAACGCCCGGCTTCTGATCGCAAATCACACCGGCAAATTGTGTTTATGGCGCAGTTTTACGGCAAGCCCTGCGAGCGATATTATCCCGTTGTCAAGGCTCTGGCCGCCGGCTCGGAACTCTAGGGTCAGGCTCAAGGATTGGCGCAGAATTACAATCCGTTATGACAGATGCGCACACACTTTTTTCGCTGCTGTCCTCATCGCGGCCATCGTCACATGCTGGATTTAATGCCCTCCATGACGCTATTTCCGAATAATCAATGTGCCATCCGGGCTGGATGCCAAGGATGAAGAATATCCGGGGGTTCATCAAATTCTCGTTGACCCTCCGTAGGCGAATGCCTAATGAGCGGCTTAGCTTGAAAAGCAGCGCGTTTATTCGCGGGTGTAGCTCAGTTGGTTAGAGCGCCGGCCTGTCACGCCGGAGGTCGCGGGTTCGAGTCCCGTCACTCGCGCCATTCAATCTCAACCAAAATTTGATCAAGCGATTGAAAAGCTCCGGATTTTTGCTCGAGGCTTTTGGTGATTATGGACCCGTGGACACCTCCATCAACATTTGATTTTGAATTAGCTGGACACTTCCAAAAACCCCTGGATTTTTGGTGTGAAGTGTGTTTCCTGTTTTTTATGACACAACATGGCCTATCTGACTTGGGTGAACCCGCCCGGGTTCTGGCAGAGCGCCATGGCACCACAGAACAGACTGTCTGGAAGTGGCGAAAGCGCGATGGCGTCAAGGATCACAGCCAACAGACCGCACCGTCTGCAAACCACGCTGACCCCCGCTCAGGAAGCCGTTGCCGGAAACGGCGCAAATCCCAAAATCCCGGCGAAATTGAGACTTGACTCTGCACATTTTTACTGATAGCGGGGGCCGCACGTTAGTGCGCGTCGTTCCAGTTCAACGCCGCTTTCGCATCTACAACCAGTGGCACAGATAGCTGAACCGCGGGTAAGGGAGCTTTTTCCATGGTGAATTTGGCTTTCTCAATTAATTCATCCGCTCTGCTTTCCGGTACTTCAAATACCAGTTCATCATGCACTTGCAAGAGCATGCGCGCTCCATCAATATCCTTGATCACGTCAGGCATTCGCACCATGGCGCGACGCATCACGTCGGCTGCGGTGCCCTGGATGGGAGCGTTGATGGCTTGGCGTTCGGCAAATCCGCGTTTTGACCAATTGCGGTCATTAATCTCTTCGATGTGGCATTTACGGCCGAAGAGCGTTTTGACATAGCCATTATCGCGTGCCTCATGTTTGGCGGTGTCCATATAAGATTTGATACCGGGGAATTTCCCGAAATAACTATCAATATAATCTTTGGCCTCGCTGCGCCCGATGCCGAGATTTCTGGCAAGCCCAAAGGCGGAAATGCCGTAAATAATGCCGAAATTAATCGCCTTGGCTTTACGGCGGATCATCGGGTTCATACCTTTGATGGGTACTCCGAACATTTCCGAGGCCGTCAGCGCATGAATATCCACGCCGTCGGCAAAAGCCTGTTTCATGGTCGGCAGATCGGCGGTATGGGCGAGAATACGCAGCTCAATCTGGGAGTAATCCGCCGCGACCAGCACATGGCCCGGCTCGGCAACGAAGGCATTGCGGATTTGGCGCCCGTCCCCGGTGCGGATCGGAATGTTTTGCAGGTTTGGATCAGATGAAGACAGTCGCCCTGTAGTTGTGGCGGCGAGAGCGAAGCTGGTATGGACGCGGCCGGTTTTCGGGTTGACTTGCTCAACCAGAGCGTCTGTGTAGGTGGATTTCAGCTTTGAAAAATGTCGCCAGTCGAGAATCGTCTGCGGCAGTTCGTGACCCTCGGCAGCGAGGTCCTCGAGTATGCCCGCACTCGTCTGCCACATGCCGGTCCTGGTTTTCTTGCCGCCGGGCAACTCCATCTTGCCGAACAGGATGTCACCGAGCTGTTTCGGGGAGCCAACATTGAAATTTTCCCCAGCCAATTCATGGGCTTGTGCCTCAAGCCCGGCCATCCTCTGATCAAATTCGGACGATAACCGGGCCAGCACGGCGCGATCAATCTTGATACCGTCATTTTCCATCCGTGCCAGGACTTTGGGCATGCCGCGTTCAAGAGTCTCATAAACGGTCGCGACCTGGTTCTGGCCAAGTCTGGGTTTGAGGAATCGCCATAGACGCAGCGTCACATCCGCGTCTTCGGCGGCGTAGGGCGTAGCCTCGTCGAGGGTGAGTTGATCAAAGGTTCGCGCGTCTTTGCCTGTTCCAGTGAGCTCCCTGAATGAAATCGGTTTATGGCCGAAATACTTTTCCGAAAGTGCGTCCATACCGTGGCCGTGAAGCCCACCTTTTAGGGCGTAGGACATCAGCATGGTGTCATCGTAGGGCGCAGGATATAGACGATGACGCTGAAACACACCCAAATCATATTTGAAATTGTGCCCGACTTTCAAAATGCCTTTGTCTTCAAGCATGGGTTTCAAAAGCCCTAGCGCCGTATCCAGGTCAACCTGTTCCGGTACGCCGTCACCGAGCAGGTCGCCGCCGCACTTATGGGTCAGCGGGATATAACAGGCTTCATTATCTTCGACCGCCAGACACACGCCAACTATACTGGCGGTGGCACTGTCGAGACTGTCGGTTTCCAGATCCACGGCAACCACGCCCATCTGGTGACATCTTGCGATCCAATACTTTAACCGGTCGACCGATTGCACACACTCATATTTTTCGCGGTCAAATACGATGTTTTGCGGTTGATCCATCAGGGCCGGGCGCGTTTCCATCGCATCAGTAGCATGTAGGCCGTCGTCCTCTCCAATCGCGGCCCGGATGCGGGCGGTGAGTGTCTGGAATGTCATGCGGTTCATGAAATCGAACAGCACTTTGGGATCAGGATCCGCGACAGCCAGCTCTTCCAGAGGGATTTCGACGTCCACATCCGTCCTGAGTGTGACAAGTTTGCGGGAGATACGTGCACTGTCAGCATGTTCAAGCAGTCTGGTGCGTCGGCTCTTTTGCGGAATCTCGTCGGCGCGTTCCAGTAGTGTATCCAGATCACCAAACTGTTCCAGCAATAGCACAGCTGTTTTTACGCCGATCCCCGGCACGCCTGGAATATTATCGATACTGTCCCCTGCGAGTGACTGGATTTCGATGACTTTGCCGGGCCCCATGCCGAATTTTTCGATCACTTGCTTTTCGCCGATAGGGCGGTTCTTCATGGTATCAAGCATGGAAACCTTATCGGATACGAGCTGCATCAAGTCCTTGTCGGACGACATAATAGTCACGCGCGCGTCTTTTGCTTCGGCCTGCCGGGCATAGGTAGCAATCAAGTCATCGGCCTCGAACCCCTCCATCTCAATACTTTGTACTCCGAAGGCGCGTGTCGCTTCGCGGATCAGGGGGAATTGCGGGACAAGGTCTTCAGGTGGTTCAGACCTGTTAGCCTTGTATTCCGGATAGATGTCATTGCGAAATGTGTGCCCGGAAGCGTCGAAAATCACCGCGAAATGGGTCGGACGGGTTGCATCGGTTTGTGTCCGCAACAGCTTGAACAGCATATTGCAAAAACCGGAGACAGCGCCCACGGGCGCGCCGTCATTTTTATTGGTGAGCGGAGGCAAAGCGTGATAGGCGCGGAAGATATATCCTGATCCGTCAACTAGTACAACATGGGATTTTTCGGTCACAGGGGCAGCACGAGTCATGCGCTGATTATGCCTCCATAAAGATATGTAATTCAAGACGTGTCCCCTTTACGTCCAGTTTAGGCCTTGTTGCGCTCGCGCACACACGCCGAACGATGAAGGCCGTCGGCAAGATGTACCAGCCCATCCGCATCCGGTCATGTCAAGCGCCACTGTCTCGTACCGGACCAGGATTTAACCGCCCGACTTGATCATATTCTCGACCGCATCAACCTTGCGGGCAAAATCATCATCTTCGGAACAGATTTCGCTGATTTTCTTGACGGCATGGATCACTGTAGAATGATCCCGACCGCCAAAGCGCCGTCCAATATCCGGCAAAGACCGTGTTGTCAGTTTTTTGGCCAGAAACATGGCCACCTGTCTGGGTCGCGCAATAGATCGTGAGCGGCGCTTGGACACCATATCATCCATGGTAATGTTGTAGGCCTTGGCGACAGCGCGCTGGATACGCTCAACAGTAATCCGCGTGTGGCCGGAAAATCGTCCTTCCGCCAATGAATCCTGCACTGAGTCAAGCGTGATGGAGCGGCCCAGAAGCTGGGCATTGGCGACGACCTGATTAAACGCCCCTTCCAGATCACGCGGCGTGGCATCAACATGCGCCGCAAGATGATCCCGGGCATCACGCGGAATATTCAGGGACGAAAAGCCGCTTTCCTGGCGCTGTTGCACAAGGCGATCCACAACGCGCAGGCGCATCTCGTAATCAGGCGCGGCAATTTTGCAAATGAGACCTCCGCCCAGATGGGATTTCAACCGCGGTGAGGCTCTGTCCATATCATCGGGATGAATGTCACAGGTCAGGATTGTCTGTCGCCCATGGCTCAATCGCTCCACCAGGGTCAGGAGCAGTTCTTCCTGACTTCCCGGACGCGAGATAATGAAGTGCATGTCATCAATCATCAAGACATCAGCCCCCCGCAGGTTTGATTTGAAGTTTTCAATAGCCTCGCGCCCCTCTTTCTGGAACGAACCGACAAACATGTTGACAAACTGCTCGCCTGATATCTTCAGCACGTTCTTGCCCGGCACCCGGGTGCGCATCATATTCTGTGTCGCGTAAAGCAGATGCGTCTTGCCCATACCGTTGCGGCCATGAATGATGACCGGGTTATAAGGTGTCAGGTGTGTGTCGGCGACCTGTCGGGCGGCGGCATAGGCAAATTCATTGCTGGGACCGACAATGAAGTTATCAAAGGTAAACTTGTCTTGGCGGGGCACACCCGATTCGGTGTTGTAAGCTGGTCGTAACCGGGATGGCGTGTCTGTACGGTTTCTGCCAAGCTGCGCAGATTTCGATTTATGCGACGTATTGGCGGTGGTCGACGCGGGAGGCGCTGGGGCTGCAGGCCGCTGACCTGAGTGGTTGATGATGATCCGGCGTGGCGGGATCACTACATCATGTTTGTTCCACAGGCGGCGGAGTTGGTCGGCATAGGTATTCTCAATTTTGTCGACGATAAAGCTGGTTGGTGCCATAAATGTAACAGAATAGGCATCTGCGCCACAAATATGCAGACGTCCGGTCCAACTTTTGTGCACGTTCTGACCCAATGCGTAGCCCAGATCCCGCTGAACAATGGCCCAGATTTTATGGGCGCTTTGGACAGGGTCCTCTCCCGTGTACATGTCCGGTTCCACTGCAGTTATGTCATCATTGTTCTTCACCCATACACTCCCGTTGTCAGCCGGATTTTTGGCCAAGCGCCCCTGTAGAGTTGTTACCAACTCTCTGTTTTTACTACATTCACGGATACTGCAACCCCGAAAGTGAAAGGGCTGACAGGCTCCCCCTCCTTGACGGGAACTGTCCTGCAAACCCCCGCCGGGGCCACAGTAGAGCACTGCAAAGCATCCTCGTCAACGCAGAAATTTTACGAATTTTAAAGTCTTTTTTGTTGACTCGAAAAAGTTAGTAAAAGCAATAAATTAGTCGCCAAAACAGTTGATATTTCAGTTATAGATTTGTGACTTGCAAGAAATTGTATAAGTACAGAAACGATGGTTCGTGTGTGCATTTACATGTGCTTTTTTACGGTGCCGCGGCGGACGAGGCATGATCGCGCTTATGAGGGTTGAATATGATACAGGCTGAGACTGAAACCCGAAACGGCTCTACTTCCGCAAGAACATCCACCCATACCTATTTGGAATTCGAACGTTCCATAGCTGAACTGGATAACCAAATCGAGACTTTGCTGGAGCAGGGTGGTGATACTGCCTCTACAGTCGCATCCATAGAAGCCAAGATCGAAACCCGGCTTGAGGCGCTCTACAAGAGGCTTGATCCATGGCAGAAAACGCAAATCGCCCGCCACCCGGCGCGCCCGCATTTCAGCGAATATGTCGACGGGATTGTATCCTGTTATACGGCGCTTTCGGGCGACCGCAAATTCGGCGATGACAACGCCTTGCTTGGCGGTTTGGGCAAGATACGCGGTCAGAGTGTCGTAATCATGGGACATGAGAAAGGTAACGACACGGAAAGCCGTATCAGGCATAATTTCGGCATGACGCGGCCCGAAGGCTACCGCAAGGCTGTACGACTGATGGATATGGCCGAGCGTTTTTCAATTCCTGTGGTCTCTTTTGTGGACACGGCCGGGGCTTATCCCGGGCGCGGAGCCGAAGAACGCGGACAAGCCGAGGCCATTGCCCGTTCCATTGACAGGGGTCTTTCATTGCGCGTGCCGTTTATTACTGTTATCGTCGGCGAAGGTGGTTCGGGTGGGGCTGTTGCCATCGCCACGGCCGACAAGGTAATGATGCTGGAACACTCAATCTATTCCGTGATTTCACCTGAAGGCTGTGCATCCATTCTCTGGCGTGATGGTGCCAAGGTGCAGGAAGCAGCCAAAGCCATGAAAATCACGGCTCAAGATCTGAAACGGCTTAAAATTATTGACCGGATCATCAAGGAACCTGTCGGAGGTGCGCATCGTTCTCCGGATACCGCGATAAAATCCGTCGAAGTGGAAATTGTCAAGGCAATGAATGCGCTTAAAAAGACCGATAAAGAGGCCCTCATCATGCAAAGACGGGAGAAATTTCTCAATATCGGCAGGTCCCTGATGTGAAGTCTCAAGCAAAAAGTCCCGCTGGGGACGGGCCCGAGGGGTTCCGACAAATCAGTCGGAAAGACATGGACCAGACTAGAAACCGGCGGCGACACCGACACCAAAGAACAACTGGTTGGTCTCACCATCGTCAAGAGTGACATCTTCATAATCCAGCAGATTGTCTGAATTAACAGAATAATTCCCGCCCACATAAGCTGATACAACATCCGTGAAACTATGACCAAAGGCTACGGACGCCGTCGCCCATTCCCAGTCGCCGGAGTCACCGGTGGACAAACCCGCATTGAGACCCAGATCCAGACTGGTTCTCTCACCCACGGGGATTGAATGGCCAATCGTTCCCTCAGCGGTGAAATTTTCCAAGTTGAAATCGTAATAGGCGTAGACACTTGGAGCAAGAACAGTGTCGAAGCTCAAGCCACCGTAAACTTCAAATGTGGACGAATCCCCGAAGTCAAAGGCACTGCCTGTTTCTGGATAATGGTAGATTGTGGCACCAATATCACCGGAGACAGGACCCGGGAGAGCAAACCCGTATCCCGCGTAATAATCAATCTCGTCCGCGGTAGAATCAGAGGAATCACCGATACCGGTCGACCCCCAAACACCTGCGTAAAAGTCACCCACAGCAACTTCAATACCGGGTTGAAAAACATCTGTACCAAGACTTGTGCCCCGGAATACATATTCCGTAGCATAGTCAATGCTTATTGAGACACCCAATTCTTCCGCACAAGCCGGAGTCGCAGCGATCACTGTAAAGCCAAGGGTTGCTGAGACCAGAAGCAATTTCTTCATCATAATTCTCCAGTTATTCTGCCCCGGAAGTTCCCTGCATTAACAGGGCATCAATGGGCCGTTAAGCTTGATAATCTCAACTTAAGCCCCATGCACCGCATGGTCATGACGGATACAGCAAAATTGAGCGAAGAGATAAAAAAAAGGCAAAACCGGTTTAATCTGTACAAAAAGTGAGCAGTACTGCCTTGCTTTGCGCTTGTTAGAGGAAATGGACACTTCCAGAAACTCCTGGATTTTTAGTGTGAGGTGTGATTGCTGTTTTGTATGAGACAGCACGGCCTATTTGACTTGGACGAACCACTTAAGCGGGTTAGCGATTTGGGCGATCCGCTTGAGGTGATGAATGATATCATTGATTTTGAGGTATTTCGCCTGGTTCTGAATCGGGCATTGAAGCGTTCGGATCGGCGCAAGGGGGGGCGTCCTCCATTTGATCCGGTTATGATGTTCAAGATACTGATTCTTCAGGCCCTGAATGATCTTTGCCGATGAACGTGCGGAGTTTCTGGTTACGGATCAGTTGAGCTATGGGCGCTTTCCGGGTTTGGAAGGCAAGGCTTGCGGATCGGAACACGATTTGGACGTTTCGTGAGCATTTGAAAAAGGCAGGGGTGATGGATGATCTGT
>JACOMS010000063.1:1094-14509 GCA_014324115.1 Hyphomonadaceae bacterium | reverse complement strand
TACCACGAAACACAGCGGGTGAAGTGTGCCTGAAATCCGGATCATCAGCCCAAAAGGCCGCTAAAGCGCCCCAAAACGGGCGCCACACAGGGCGTGCAACCAAACCCCTGACTGAAATTACTCAAACATCAACGATACTAACTCAAAATCAATCGTTGATGGAGGTGTCCAGATTCACCAAGGCCGAAAAACGCGGTTGTCCAGACCGTGCAACATAGCTATAGAACTGCCGCGTCTGCGGACACAGTTTTGATTCAAAGAGGACAACGATGAGCAAAGCTGCCGATAATAGTATGGAATTAACGCTGCCCGAGGGCTATAGACCGGCTGATGACGAGGTGTTCATGAGCCCGGCCATGACCGAATATTTTCGGCAAAAGCTTTTGGCCTGGAAGTCGGATATCATTAACCAGACCAGGGAAACGGTCGCGTCCCTTCAGAGAGAAAACGTCTTTCATCCTGATCCCGCCGACACAGCCGCAGCTTATGCGGACCAACAACTGGAGCTTCGTACACGCGACCGCCAGCGCAAGCTGGTCGGCAAGATTGACGAGGCGCTACGACGCATTGAGGACGGCACATACGGCTACTGCGAAGAGACGGGCGACCCGATTCATGTCAATCGCCTTGATGCCCGCCCCATAGCCACCCTGTCGATCAAGGCCCAGGAAATGCACGAATTCGCCGAAAAGCTCTGGGTCAGCTAGTACGGTTGGACTGTGTCCGAACGTACCGCCCCGGAAGATCATCATGTTCGGTAAAATTACATTCCGGATTGTCCGAGGGTTGATACGTAAACGGCTCCGATTTCTATGGTTTGTTTGGAGCGGCCGAGCTGGTACTCGACCTTGAGTTCACCTGACGGGAAGTCGGCCCCGGCGACGCCGGACAGGCTTGATAATTTCCAGTCTTCACCCGGCGTAATGTCTTCTGAAATTATGTAATCATAGGGCTCTTCATTGCGTCCGACGAACAATATAATATCGGCTGTGTCCCTTCCAGCCGCGGCTTTGTCGGTCCGAACCCAGAAATATGCCTGGACTGTTTCACCTTTTTTTACGCCATCTTCGATCTCTGTATAGATAACGGAGTCCCAGGGACGAGTCTGGCGCTTTTTAACCTCGACTCTGACGGCCCGGCCCGAAGGCGGGCCTTCAGCGTCTACAATTTTTGTTCTCAGATCATTTCCGCGCTTTTCCCACTCCAGATCAAGTGGATTGTGAAGGAGATCGCCGGGCAGGGCATCGTCCAGAGCTTTCAATGCGGCATCACTGTCCTGCGCCCCGGCGGTGGCCGATAGACACAAGCCAGCGGTGATAATTGCAAATGTGAGTAGTGATTTGGGCGTCATGATTTCCTCCTTCTCATCCGGTCTATGGTCATTCTGCCGTCACGCCTGAAACAGGCAACAAGGCGAAGTCAAACCGGGTGACTATTGCATCCGGGCTTCCCTCAGTATGGTGTTGGAAAGTGTGACCGCGGACTCTGTAATATATTCTGCGTTTTCACAGTCCAGTTTGTTGCATTTTCGCCGTTGATCATCAAGCTTTTCGAGCTGTTCGGCCGCGGCTTCGAAGTCACCTTCCTTGAGATACAGGAGACCCAACCGCATGCGGGCGTCATAATTCCTGCTGTCATAGTTCAATGAGCTCTTGAGGGATGATTTGGCTTCGGCAAACTTGCCGAGTTTGATCTGGGACAGGCCGGCCATGTATTTTGAAAAGGCAAAATCCTGATATGTGACAACCCCGTCTGTCAAAATGCCGGAGCCGCGTTCGCTATTCTGGCGAAAGCGTGTCGAACTTGCTGCATTTGCCGGTGCGATAACATTTGTGCCTTGACCTTGAACCGGGCCTGCGCCGCCGGGGCCGCCGGATCCGGCAGTTGTTCCGGTTGCCGCGCCAATCTGCCCGGACCGGAACTCCTCCAAAATCGCGTTATCGGCAGCGCTTTCTATAGCGCTTCTACCCCGCTTCAAGCCTTTAAATTCACGTTCAAATTCAATTTCAGCCGTCTCGAAATCCCCGTTAAAAAAGGCATCCATGCCCTTGTGTCTGCCCCAGTTTTGGGTGCCGTAAGTGATGACTTCGTCCTCGGTTACGGCATCAGGGTTTACGGCGTCAGGGTTTACGGCGTCAGGTTCTGAAATTTCTGTCCCTGTTTCCTCTTCAGGCATCTGGGCGAGGGCAAACCCCGAAGTCAGGCAAAGGACAATGAAAGCATATACTGATACGGAGATTTTCATGTGCGCCCTGCTCCTCTGTTTCCCTTGACTCAATTTCAAGTTTAGGCTTCCCGAACCGGATTATAAATGTTATCGCTCACACTGGATAGCACACTTATGGCGCAATGTGCAGTCAAAAATCAAATTTCGGGGAGAATAATTATGTTTCAGGGAATTCAGCGGCGCTACATCGCCCTGCTGACCACCTCACTCATCGCCGTGACGGCTTGTTCACAGACTGTCTTTGCCGGAACGGGGGTGGTTGATACTCAACACACAGAGGCAACGTCAAAGATATATCCTGTCCTGTCAGAGGACGATATGAACGGCGTTATCCATCCGGAAAAATGGCCGACCATCCCGACACCCCCCCTGGATCCGGAGGTGGAAGCGCGCATTAACGATATTCTGTCCAGAATGACACTGGAGCAGAAAGTCGGTCAGGTTATTCAGGGTGATACAAACACGCTGACGGCTGAAGATGTCAAAAACTATCGTCTGGGTTCCATCCTGAGCGGTGGGAATTCTGCACCGGGTGACAAACCCTACGCCGAGACACAGGCCTGGCTGGATGCAGCTGACGCCTACTTTGAAGCCTCCCTGGACCCGGACGGTGTTGAAGTTGCGATTCCGACGATTTGGGGCATAGACGCTGTTCACGGCCATACGAATGTGATCGGCGGCGTGGTTTTCCCTCACAACGTCGGATTAGGGGCTGCAAATGATCCGGAAATGATCAAACGTATTGCTGCGGTAACAGCAAGGGAGCTGAATGTAACCGGTCATGACTGGACCTTTGCTCCGACTCTGGCCGTGCCGCAAAATGACCGCTGGGGGCGGGGCTATGAAGGCTTTTCCGAAGATCCGGAGATTGTCAAATCCTATGGCGGCATGATCGCGGAAGGTCTGCAAGGCAGGCTTGGCAGTGAGGATTTCATGGGGCCGGAGCGTGTCATGTCCACGGCCAAACATTTTGTCGGTGACGGCGGCACCCGGAACGGTGTCGATCAGGGTGATGCGCGCATTTCCGAAGAAGAACTGCGTGACATCCACCTTCCCGGCTACGAGAGCGCTATTGCCATGGGCTCACAGTCTGTCATGGCGAGTTTCTCTTCCTGGCAGGGACAGCCCATGCACGGCCACAGGCAGCTGATGACGGATGTTCTGAAAGGTCGAATGAACTTTCAGGGCTTTATCGTCGGCGACTGGAACGGTCATGCGCTGATTCCCGATTGCACAGCTACAGATTGTCCGCAGGCGCTCAATGCCGGCCTCGACATGTATATGGCGCCGGACAGTTGGAAAGGACTCTACGAATCGACCCTGAAACACGTGAAATCCGGGCGGATCCCCATGACGCGGCTTAACGATGCCAATCGCCGTATCCTGCGCGCCAAGATCAATTCCGGTATATTTGACAAGCCCAGACCCAGCGCCCGCCCACTTGCCGGGGACATGAGCATACTGGGATCGAAAGCACATCGTGATCTGGCCCGTGAGGCTGTGCGCAAATCCCTGGTCCTGCTCAAGAATAATGACCGGACACTTCCCCTGTCACCGGACCGGAACATTCATGTCGTCGGAGCCGGAGCGGACAGCATCTCCAAATTTTCAGGCGGCTGGACACTGTCCTGGCAGGGACGCGACCACCCCAACTCCGATTTCCCCAACGGCGAATCCTTCCTAACAGCCTTGAGACGCGAGGTCGCCAAAGCCGGTGGACGCGTGACATTTGACGCCGAAGGTGTTGATGTGCCTGAAGATGCGGATGTCATTATCGCGGTCTACGGCGAAGATCCTTATGCCGAGTTTCAGGGTGATCGGCGGAATATCGATTTTATCCCGAACGACTTCAACACAGAATTTCTTGAACAGTATCAGCGTGCGGGACGACCGGTCGTATCCATTTTCATTTCCGGACGTCCCCTGTGGGTCAACCCGGAAATGAATGCCTCCGATGCGTTTGTTGCGGCCTGGCTCCCGGGTAGCGAGCCTGCGGGTATAACGGATCTTTTGCTTGAAAGTGACAAGGGTTACGACTTTACTGGCCGCCTGTCTTTTTCATGGCCGAAACTGGCGACACAGGCCAGGTTGAACCCGCATCATCCGGATTATGATCCTTTGTTCGAATTGGGCTACGGCCTCTCACTCGCAGACGACGTCACAATCGACACATTGTCTGAAGTCAGCGGCGTCACAGGAGATATCGGGGAAAGGGGTGTATTTTTTGAAAAAGGTCTGAGTCCGCAACCCTGGCGGCTGGCGTTCGACGGCTCAACCATCAGTCTGCCGTTTAATGAGGACGGCACCGGTATCACGGGTTTTGACAGGGACGCACAGGAAGACGCGCTCAAAATCGTTTTTGACAATCCGGGCGTATTTTCAATCGCCTCAAGTTATCCGCTGGATTATTCGCGCGAAGCCAACGGGGCCATGGAGCTGTCTTTCGAATCGAAATGGCTGGGGGGCCCGCGCACAGTCGAAATCGGTGCCGGGTGTATCGAACTGGATGGCTGTGAAAATTTTCACAATGTTGATTTGACGGATGAATGGTCGGAAACACGCATTTCCCTGCAATGTGCGGGGGAGAACGGGGTTGACCTTACCTACATGAAAAACGCTTTTGCGGTCAGGGGGCAGGACGGATTGGAAATGGCAGTTTCGAACGTCAGACTGAAACAGGAAAGTGCAGGGTCTGTCACATGCAAAGGTTGATCCTTGCGCCGGGATTGCCGTAACTGTGTCATAAAAACCACAGCTTGCAAAAATTTTTACCAAATCGTCATAACGGTGTTGACGAGCACCTGCCAGAAGAAATGTTAGCGCTAACTTTTTACGATTTCGGGGAATATGTGACATATGAGGTTTGATTACACGAACAGAATGAGTGCGAGCCTTGCTCTCGCAATAGGGCTTGGCAGTTTCGCCGCCGCTCAATCTGATGAAAGCACGGACGACTCTTCAAGAATGCTTGATACAGTGGTGGTAACAGCTGAAAAACGCCAGGATACCGCGCAAAATACTGCGATTGCCCTGACCGCTATCACAGGTGACAGGCTCATCGAAGATGGCGTGTCGGATCTATCTGACCTCTCCGGATCCGCCCCAAATCTACAAATTGGTGTCGCGGGCGACTCTTTGGAGGTCGGAATCCGGGGAATTAGCTCAAATGATACGACAGAACGGGGCGAACCGGCTGCCGCACTCCATCTGGATGGTATCTATATTGCGCGTACATCAGCACTTGCCCTGGCCTTCTTCGACCTTGAGCGTGTGGAAGTGTTACGCGGACCTCAGGGCACCCTTTACGGGCGGAATGCAACCGCCGGTTCGATCAACATAATCACCAAAAAACCCGAAAACGAGTTTGGTGGCTCGGCCATGGTCGAATTTGGGAACCATGATCACTTAAAGTTCGAAGGCGCCATGAATCTTCCGGTCACCGATGATTGGGCACTTCGCGCAGCATTTGTGAGCGAACAGCGGGATGGCTACCAGGATAACAGCACTTCCGAAGCGTCCCTTACTGGCGCCGACGACCTTGATAATGCCGGTCTGCGCATTCACTCACTGTATGAGCCAGGCGATACCGTGTCTTGGCTTTTAACCGCAGACTACTGGAGTCAGGGCGGTGTTGGAGCGGTTCGGGTCCCTCTGCCGCTTGACGGTGATCCATTCTCCAATCCTCTCAACACACAGCCACGCCGGGACAATGAGTTCTTCGGTTTGACCTCACAGCTTACCGTCAACTTCAACGGTATGGAGCTCACTTACCTGGCCGGGTATCGTGAAGATAACCGTGACACACTCAACGACCAGGATACAACGGATACCGCCTCTGTTGAGGCAACAGTGATTTCCGATACAAAAACGATATCGCACGAATTGAGGCTCGCCTCGACATCATTCGGTGTGCTTGATTGGCTCGCAGGCATCTACTATTTTGAAGAAGATACCGGGAATTTGAGCACCTTCACGGGTTTGCCAAACGGGGCTGCTCCCTCAGGTGCTGTAAACATCGACTTCCTTAGCCCTGAACTTGAAAACCGATCAATCGCGGTTTTTGGTCAGTCGACCTTTAACGCAACCGACCGGCTGGGCCTGACCCTGGGATTGCGATACACTGAAGATGAGAAGAAGCGCCTTTCACTGAACACGTTTTTCGATAACGCCGCCGGTTTTGAGCTGTTTACCCAGGTCGTTGATTTAGAGCAGTCCTGGGACTCCCTTGATTGGAAAATCGGCGCTGATTACGCACTCACTCCTGAAAATTTGCTGTATGCGACCGTTAGCACCGGATACAAAGCGGGTGGAACTTTTGATGGTGGCACGTTCGATCCTGAAGAGCTGATCTCTTACGAAATCGGGTCCAAAAACCGCTTCTTTGATAATCGGCTACAGATCAACCTGTCAGCTTTTCTGTTTGACTTTACCGACTTTCAGGCCACCAGCGTCAGTGTTAATCCTCAAACGATGGCGCCTCAGGCAGAAACCGTGAATGCCGGCGAGGCCGAGGTGACGGGTTTGGAGATCGAGACATCTTTGCTCGTGGGCGAAAATGGACGGTTTGACTTTTCAGGTGCCCTTCTTGATGCCGAGTTTACCGACTTTGTCGTCGGCGTTGTCGACGTCACCCCGAGCGGGCCCGCTATCGTTCAGGATGATAGACAGGGCTTGCCTCTGACACGTTCTCCGGAATGGAGCTTTACCGCGAGTTATGAACATGAATGGGAACTTTCACATGGCGGCGTCATTACGGCGCGTGCACAGATTTATGCACAGGATGACTACATTCTTACACCCGATGATGCACCCGCCCAAACTTTTCAGGATGGCTTCACCCGGTCCGATGCCTTCCTGCGTTATACCTCCGCCGACGGCAACTGGTATGCGCAAGCCTTCGTGAACAACATCGAAGATGATGAGGTTGTAAACGCACTTTTCGATGGGCGAATCCTGGGCCTGGGCGTTGTAGGGCATCTATCTCCCCCCCGCACATATGGTGTGCGAATGGGCGTCACCTACTAAGCCCGGGCTCTCTTCTGATCACATACAGGCGGGTGCGGTGAACACATCCAAATGACCGTTTTCATGAAAAGAGCAATCCTACTCATTGCCGTTTTGCCTGGTCTCTTTCTGCTGGCTGCGGGCTGGGTGATTGGAGGTCACTTCATTTGGGCCAATAATCAAAAACAGGCCGCTGAAAAACGTCTCGGCCCCGAAGCGCCGGTTCTTTCTATTGAAGGAACAACATTCAGGGATTTGAACAAGAATGGGGTTTTAGATGTCTATGAAGACCCGCAGGCCGACTTTGATGCGCGCATTGAAGATCTATTGGGGCAAATGACCATCGAAGAGAAAGCCGGCCTCCTGTTCCAGGTGGCAACACTCACCTTCAAAGAAGCCGGTGGAGATAACGGATGGTTTATCAACACCTTTATGGGCGAAGCTCGAACAAACATTTTAGGTCGGGACATCCGCGCCATGAGCGTCCTGTCGGCCCCGTCCCCGGAAGATCTCGCAAGCTTTACAAACGAAGCGCAAAAGCTCGCCGAAAGATCACGCCTCGGAATCCCAATCACATTTTCGTCTGATCCCAGGCACGCATTCTCTGACAAAGCGATGGCTATGAGCGTCGCTTCCAGCGGCTTTTCCGTATGGCCGGAGCCACTCGGCCTTGCTGCAATCGGTGACGAAGCGCTTGCAGAAGAGTTTGGACGAATTGCAGCAGCAGAATACAGAGCGGTTGGTTTACACTTCGCGCTCCATCCCATGGCCGATCTTGCAACAGAGCCGCGATGGTCTCGTGTTTTCGGCACCTTCGGTGAAGATGCTGATCTCTCCTCTCGCATGACGACAGCCTATATTCGCGGTCTGCAGGGGACAACTATCGGCCCGAAAAGCGTTGTCGCAACCGCCAAACACTTCCCGGGCGGCGGCCCTGTTCCAGACGGATTGGATACCCACTTTTCCGAAGGAAAATTCCAAGCTTATCCTGCAGACATGTTTGACTACCATCTGCGTCCGTTTCAAGCGGCTATCGACGAAGGCGTTGGGGCGATCATGCCAACATACGGTATCGTTACCGGCCAAACGGATCAGGATGTTGGCGCAAACTTCAATTCACAAATACTCAACGATCTGCTTCGCGATGAACTCGGGTTCGAAGGCGTAGTCCTCACAGACTACGGGATCACGGCAGGCATCATGGAATTTGGGCCTTTTGCATTTTTCAGAGCGCGCAGTTGGGGTTTGGAAGGGAAACCACAGGGGGAACTGATTGTCAGAGCGATCAAAGCTGGCGCGGATTTGATCGGCGGAGATTATCGGGTCGACAAATTGATCAGGGAAATTGAACGCGGGCGCATCTCCGAAGCGAGGATAGATGAAAGCGCAAGGCGTATTCTGTTGCAGAAGTTTCAGCTGGGGCTTTTTGAAAATCCGTATGTCGATATCGAAAGCGCGAATCGACTGGCTGGAGCGGCTGCATTTATGAATGCCGGTCTTCGCGCACAGGCGGATGCCCACATCCTGCTCAAAAACGATAACCTCAATGGACAACCGATTTTGCCACTGGAGCAGGGATTAAGGCTTTTCATGGAAGGATTTGATCCGAACATCGCTGCACAGTTTGGAACCATTGTCGAAACGCCTGTGGAAGCAGATGTGATTCTGCTCAAACTATCAACGCCGTTTGAACCCGACACCGGGCGCAGCCTCACTTTGGTGGACAATTTCTTTCGTGGAATGATGGAACAGGGTGATCTCGACTTTAAGGATGAAACCCTCGAACGCATCACAACGCTGATGTCGCAAAAGCCAACCGTGGCAACGATTACGCTCACCCGAGGCGCCGTTATTCCTGAATTGGCGCAGGGAAGTGCTGGGCTACTCGCAAATTTTGGGGCAAGCGATCAGGTTACGCTGGATATTATTTTCGGAAGGTCGGAACCTCTTGGGAAATTGCCTCTTGAGCTCCCGCGATCAATGTCGGCCGTTGTCGCACAAGCTGAAGATGCTCCATATGACAGCGATGATCCTCTCTTTCCGTTCGGTTTTGGCTTGCGATACGAGGCAGAGAGGTCAGACACAACCCGGTCGCCCACCGACCCAAATTAAATCACGACAAACCGCATGCGTCCGGCGCGCTGTCCGGCGCTCCCGAACTGTTATTGAAAACGCGGCAACCTTTGACCCGCCCCCCGTAGCGCAGCCGGTTGCTGTGTAGTGTTTCCTGTTTGGATTTGGAGGGGTCATTTCGTGTCCGGTGCAGGGGAAAACGGTGTTGACCTCACCTGCATGAAAAACGCTTTTGCGGTCAGGGGGCGGGACGGATTGGAAATGGCGATTTCAGACGTCAGACTGAAACAGGAAAGTGCAGGGTCTGTCACATGCAAAGGTTGATCCTTGCACAGGGATTGCCGTAACTGTGTCATAAAAGCCACAGCTTGGAAAAATTTTACCAAATCGTCATAACAGGGTTGACAGGCATCTCACCAAAAGAAATGTTAGCGCTAACTTTTTACGATTTGAGTGGGCGTGCGGAATAATCCGCGACCTGAGTTCAGGCTTACCTAAGGGAGGAAACCATGAAAGCTTTACCCGGTTCCAATACCGACCTGCCGATCAGGCTGAGACTGGCGGGCACGAGTGCGATTGCACTCCTGTTCGCCTGCTGGGCCGCTGCACAGGATAGTCCGGCCCCGGCCGAATCCGGAGAAGACGACGAAGACGAGGTTATCGCTACAGGCATCCGGCAGGCTTTGAGGACGGCACGGGACCTGAAGCGTAATGCAGATACGGCTGTCGACTCGATTACCGCCTCGGATGTGTCCACATTGCCCGACCTTTCGGTGGCCGAAGCGCTCGCCCGCATACCGGGCGTGGTGGTGCAGCGCATTGATATTTCAGACAACAATGCAGGCGATTTTCCATCCCCGGAAGGCGGCGGCAACCTTATTCGGGGCTTGACACTCGTCAGATCCGAATTTAACGGCCGCGACGCATTCTCCGCCAATGGCGGACGCGCCCTGGATTTTGGAACGATTCCTCCTGAACTTATCGGCGCCGTGGACGTTTACAAAAACGCGACGGCGGATCTCATTCAGGGCGGAATCGGCGGCACGGTGAACCTGCGCACCCTTGAGCCGTTTGACAAGGACGGCAGGTTCGCGGTTCTCACCCTGGATGGTACCTACACGGACCTGCGCGACGAGTGGAGCCCTGAGGGAAGTCTTATTGCGGGCACCCGGTGGGACGGATCAGGGGGCGAGTTTGGTATTCTGGGATCTTTTGCCCACTCCCGACTGAAATCCGAACTGCACGGGTTTCAAATCGGTCAGCTGGTGCCCATCACAGTGCAAAGTCAAACCATTGCCATTCCCGGCGGATTTCAGTTGCGGACAAATGAAGTCGACCGTGAGCGCGACTCTTACTACGTCGCCGGACAATGGCAGAACAGTGAAGGCACGTTCAAGGCAACGGCCAAATATGCCCGAATTGAGAACAGGGTCGACAGTGATGAGCGTACCCTTGAGTGGTTCGCCGATGGTGAGCAGTGGAATCAGACCGGCCTGGTGGGGGATTTCACGACCGCACCCTTTATGTCCTCCGGGATTCCGCAGTGTAACGGCAGCAACGATCCGACACCTGCTAACCCGACATGCGAGATAACCCAGGCTGTGACGGGCCTTTATGAGACCGGTGTTATCTCCAATTCCTTACGTGACTGGACAGGGGCGCGAGGTGCCAATTTTACAAACCTGGGTATTCACCAATCCGACCGGTCGGCAACCGATGATATAAGTTTAAACGTCAAGTGGCGTCCTTCCGATCAGTGGTACGTGAACCTGGATTATCACAGAACGACCGCGGAATTTACCCGCGAGCGCCTATGGGGAGGGACACGCTTTTTTTCCGACTTCAGCTTTGACGCAGATCTGGACGATCCCCGGATTGTTCTCCAGGCAGATCCGGACAACAATCCGCGACGTCGTTTTAGAGACGGAACTGTCAGGGGAAATAGTGGGGACGAATTAAGCGCTGATCTGTCGGACCCGGAAAATTCATTCCTTCTGTTCTCCGCCGACGAGTTTCAGGACAATGAAGGCGATATGTGGGCTTTCCGCGGAGATGTTGAGTATGAATTCGACAACGATGGCTGGTTTGATGCTGTCAGATTCGGCGCGAGATTTGCCGAACGGGCTCAAATTAACAGATCGGCCGGGTTGAACTGGGCTGCTGTCGCGCCGGTATGGGGTGGAGCACTGGGCAACACCTATCTTCCCCTAAGTCAGGCTCAAAGCGGTTTTGAGGTTTTTGATTACGGGGATTTCTTCCGCGGTGGGGTCGTTCAGGGTGATAATACACGTGTTTTGTTTGCAAATCGCGAACTGTTACAGGATTATGATGCATGGGTTGATGCGGTTCTGGGCGACCCGCTGGTAACTGATCCCGACGGCAACTTTGGACCCGACTGGAATCCGTTACGCCGGGACGGGACTGTTGATTACAACGCACGTGGTCTGATTGGTGATATCGTCGAGGATACAATTGATATTTATGCCAGACTCGATTTCGGTAATGAATTTGACAATGGAATGTCGGTCGAGGGGAATGTCGGACTGCGCTATACCGAGTCCACTGTCAGCGGTAACGGCGGGTTGGAATATATCCAGGTACCGGACATTGTGGAAGTGTTTGCACCTGAAGCTGCAGCGTATTTCGATCAACCGGATGAAGTCACGTCGGGCACATTCAGTTCAGACGAGCAGTGGCTTCCATCGGTAAACCTGAAGTGGAACCTGAACGATGAAATGCTGTTCCGTTTCGGGGCCAGCAAGGCTGTAACACGCCCCAACATTTCGCAACTCCGCGCAGATCAAGCTACTGTCGGTGCGTTCAGGTTTATCGTAGACACGTCGGATCCGGACAATCCCAACCCTCCAACTACAGATGTTATTCCAAACCAGATTTTTGTTTTCGGGGGTAATCCGAACCTTGAGCCGATTGAATCATGGAATTTCGACGTTTCATATGAGTATTATTTCGGAGACGATAATTCCCTGACCCTCGCCCTGTTTCGCAAAGACATCACGAACAATATCATTTTTGCGTCAGAAACACTGGATACGGTTACCCTGGATGGTGTGGAGATACCCATCGTCTTTAACGGTGAGCTCAATCAGGACGAGGCTGAAATTCAGGGATTCGAGATTGCCTGGCAACAGTTCTTTGATGAGCTGCCGGGGCTTTTATCCAACCTCGGTATACAGGCCAACTATACTTATATTGATGCAGAAACGAATGCACCTTTACCCATTGTCGATGAGGACGGTGACGGTGCGCCGGATAATTTCGAACGCATCTTCCGTTACGGTGTGAACAACTTTCTCGGACTGTCCGGGCATGCGGTGAATGCAATCGGTATATACCAGGACGACAAATTTGAGGTGCGCCTGGCTTACAACTGGCGTTCCGGGTATTTGAGCTCCTACCGTGACTTTGTGACGGGCAACCCGGTATTCCAGACAGGTCGCGGTTATCTTGACGGCTCGCTGAAGTACGATATTAACGACGCCTTGCAAGTCAGGCTGCAGGTCGCCAACATTCTGGATACGAAAGCCAACGCGGAGCAGCAGATTGATGCGGCCGGGCAACGGTTTGGTCGCACGGGCTTTGTGGGTGATCGACGGATAAAGGTGGGCCTCCGCTATAATTTCTAAGTCGGCACAAGGCCCGGCAGACAGGACAGATTCGGCCCTCTTTTATCCGGAGCTGAAGCGGGGCACGGCTTTTCCGGTCGATGAAGGCCTGATGGGTCGGCATCGCTCTCAGGCAGGCCTGCCATGTCCGTCTTACGTCCGACATGCGCTTGCTTGGCTCTTCGTCCGGCATGATATCCGCGTTGGGGTGGTAGTGCTTCGGTTTCAAGCCCTGACCGTGCATAACCGCAAACCGGCTGACCTCCGGGGTGAGAGCAGCCGGACGCCTCCATTAATATTTATTTTGAGTTAATACCGAGAGATTTCAGTTGGGGGATCGGTTATGTGCCCCGTATGGTGCCTATTTCGGGTCATGGCGCCGTCTTGCGCATAAATCCGTCTGTTGCAGAGAAAAAGTTGAAGCCGAAGTGCCCGGATTCGCTCCTGTCACGCAGGCGGCAGACTTGCGACATCAGGAATTATCTGTT
>JACOMS010000063.1:0-891 GCA_014324115.1 Hyphomonadaceae bacterium | reverse complement strand
GCTCCAAATCGGGGCTCCAAATCGGGGCTCCAAATCGGGGCTCCAAATCGGGGCTCCAAATGAAGACATGGAGTACCTGATGGATTGGGCAAAATTTCGTAACATTGTATTGGTAGCGGCTGGCGGCTTGGCGCTGAGCGCTTGTGGCGGAGGCGGTAGCGATAGTGGAGGCACGCCTCCACCTCCACCGCCGCCTCCCCCTCCTCCGGCTGATACGGCTGCGCCTCAGGTGAGCTTCAGTCCGGCGACTTTGACCGTAGATTCCGGCGGTACGGGGTCATCAACCCTCGCTGCGACGGATAATGTGGGTGTTACAACCGGACCCACGGTGACATGTGATCAGGGCGAATTTGCCGACAATACCTACACTGCGCCTGTGGTCAGTGCTGATACCATGGCCACGTGTACCGCGACGGCTTCCGATGCTGCCAACAATGAAGGCACCGGCACGCTCACAGTTTCCATCACCAGGGAAATGACAGCGCCGGTTGTCGCCTTCAGCCCGGGGACTCTTGACGTGGCCTCCGGCGCGACGGCCGCGTTGACAGTTACCGCGACGGATGATGTGGATGGTGATCTCATCCCCGAGGTGACATGTGACCAAGGTTCCTTTGACAGTGATAACAACACCTACACTGCGCCTGTCGTCAGTGCTGATACCGGAGTGACGTGCACCGCGACGGCAACTGACGCGGCCGGGAATGAGGGCGAAGCCGAACTTATGATTTCTATCACCGCCCCGCAGGACACGGAGGCGCCTGTTGTATCCTTCACTCCGGCCGCTATTCCCGTGCAATCCGGCAGGACGGTTCCGGTGACGCTCACCGCGACGGATGATGTAGATGGTGCGGTCGACCCCGTGGTGACGTGTACGCTGGGTTCCTTTGCGAA
>JACOMS010000062.1 GCA_014324115.1 Hyphomonadaceae bacterium | reverse complement strand
TATCCGCCCCGGCTTTGATGAGGGCCGCAACCATCACGGCATTACCCTCCCGCGCCGCCCGGTGTAGCGGTGTTGCGTCGTCTTTGTCCCACGCAATGATCATCGCCTCGGCTTCGATGAAGGCCGCCCGCGTCTCTTCGAGAATCCGGAATATATCGTGGTCTTTGACCCTGGGATTGTCTTCCGCCAAGTCTACGGGGAACCTGCCATCCCTGTCTCCGGCCATGGGGTCCGCCCCGGCCTTGATGAGCGCCGCAACCGTTGCTGCCGTGCCGTACTCCGCCGCCATATGTAACGGGGTCCAGTCGCTCCTGTCCTGCGCCTCCATATCCGCACCGGCTTCGATGAGCGTCGCAATCACCCCGGCATCGCCAAACCCCGCCGCCACATGCAGCGGGGTCCAGCCTTCCCCGGTTCGCACCTCCATATCCGCCCCGGCTTCGATCAGCGCCGCCACCGTTTCGGCTGCGCCAAATCCCGCCGCCACAAGCAGCGGCGTCCAGCCATCCTGTGCCTGCGCGTTGACGTCCGATCCGGCGGCCAGGCACCTCCTCACGTCCGCCGCCGTGGCTTCCCCGAAGAATCCGGAGCTGTTCCAAAGATCACAATCGAGCCGGGTGCAGGAACCGACACAGAGCAGGAGCGCCATCATCAGGAATCGAACCATGGTCATGTCCCTCTTTGATGCGTTGCGTTGACCCGCAGGGTATAACTGCACCGGTTCCGTTTTCAAGTCACAAACGCGCAATACCAGGCCCGCGGGCCTGCACGCCGTGCGTATTTCTGCACGGGGATATTTCCGGTGCAGGCGCTCTCTTTCAGGTTAGTGGATCCTGACCCTAATTCCTGAAATAATCAGGGCGGCCCAGAGGCCAGACCCAGCCGAACTGCGCCATGCCGCCATCCACGGTGATGACATCTCCTGTAACGAACTTGGAACACGGTCCCGCCAGATAAACGGCCGTTTCGGCAACGTCCCAGACGTCACCGAAATGTTTCATGGGGTTGGCAAGGTGGAACTCCTGTACGGCCTCGTCAGGATACTGGGTGACCCCTTCGGTTTTTATGGCTCCGGGCGCGATGCAGTTGACCCGGATGTTGTGCTCGGCCCATTCCGTCGAGACGGTTTTTGACAAATATATGACGCCCGCCCGGGCGGCACAGCTGTGGGCGGACTGCGGCATGCCCCTCTGCACGTGGGCGACAATGTTGATTATGTTTCCGGGCAGGCCGCGTTCCCGCCACTGTTTTGCGGTTTCCTGCATCATCCACCAGGTTCCGTTCAAATTGGTGTCTATGACGGCCAGCCAGCCCTTGCGCGAAAACTCTATGGCTTCCTGTGAAAACTGCCCGCCGGCACTGTTGATCAACACGTCAACGGCGCCGTATTTGTCAAATGTGCCGGATATGAAATTCTTGACCCCGTCCGCGTCCCGGATATTCAGAGGGGTGTAATCCATGTCCCGGTCGCACAGGCGTTTGATGCCGTCCCGGGTTTCTTTCAGTCGTTCCTCGCGCCTGCCGCATATGACGACCCGGGCCCCGAGCCTGGCAAACAAAAAGGCCATGGCGCGCCCCATGCCGCTTCCGGCCCCTGTCACCATGACGACCTTCCCGTCAAACAGCCCGGGCCTGTATACCGTTTCCATGGCGGATAATTCCTGCATGGTCATGCCGCTGTATTCGGGCCGCTCAACAGCAGACTCTGCGGGGCCGGATACACTGTCGCATTCCGGTTTCTGTTTCGGCTGACTCATGCCGGTACCTCCAGTTTAGCTGTTCATGCCCAGGATCGAGATGGCCGATACATTGCGGTTGGGAATTCCTCCCAGATTATGTGCCAGCCCGAATTCGGGACCTGCCAGCTGGCGATCCCCGGCCCGGCCGAGTAATTGCAAATAAAGCTCATAGTTCATTCTCAATCCCGAAGCGCCGATGGGATGTCCGAAACACTTCAAGCCGCCGTCAGTCTGGCAGGGTATGTCGCCGCCGGAGTCATACCGCCCGTCCAGAACATCGGCAGGCGCCCGTCCTTCTCCGGAAAGGCCCAGATCCTCCATCAGAACCAGTTCCGTGATGGAAAAACAATCATGAACCTCTGTCAAGCCTATGTCCCGGGCGGGATCGGAAATACCGGCTTCGGCGTAGGCCCTGGCGGCGGCTGTTCGCGTTGTCAGGGTGTAGGCGCCGTCCCAGGACCCGTGCCCCATTTCGGCGCCGTTGGAGGGAGACAGCTGTATGGACTTCACGGTGACGAAACTGTCCCGGCCCAGAGACCTCGCGATTTCGGGTCTGGTGACAATGGCGCAGGCGGCGCCGTCCGAGACTCCGCAACAATCCAGCACACCCAGCGGATATGCGACCATGGGAGCATCCAGAATCTGCTCAACAGTCAGTTTTTTCCGCAAATGCGCCTTTTCGTTGCCGAAGCCGTTCTCATGGCTCTTCCAGCAAATGTGGGCCATGGCCTTTTTCAGATCCCCCATCCCGATGCCGTGTTTGGCGGCATAGGCCGCCCCTAACTGGGCAAAGGCGCCCGGCGGTGTAAAGTTGGGTTGATACAGGTCCTCAAATGTTCCCTTTGTGCGTTCCGGCAATCCGGCAAATCCCGTATCCTTGAGTTTCTCGCACCCCATGGCCAGAGCCGTGTCACACGCCCCCGCCGCTACGGCGTAAACAGCCCCTCTCAAGGCTTCGGTCCCCGTTGCGCACAGATTTTCCACCCGGGTCACGGGGATATTTGCCAGCCTGAGATATTGTGACAGGGGGTAAGCTGATTTGCCCGTGTTCTGTTCCTCGTAAAATACACCGAACCAGGCGGCATCAATATCTTCCTTCGCAATGCCCGCATCAGCCATGGCTTCCTCAAAGGCCTCATTGACAAGGTCCTCGGGCGTTGCGTCCCAACGCTCACCGAACCGGGTGCAGCCCATACCGATAATGGCCGCCCTGTCACGAATGCCCCTAGACACCGGAAGCCCCTGCATACGGCGCCGCTTTCCAGAAGTAGCGATGAAACCCGCGCTGTTTATCAATGTCCTTTATGCGAAATTCCGGCCGTACAGGCGTTCCGATTTCAACCTCTCCGGGCCCGAAGCCGGTCATTTCAAGGAAAATGTTGCCGCCGCCGTTGAAAGACACATTGCCGTAAATCAGCGGCGGCGTGCGGGTGAATGCCAGCCAGTCTTCGGTAAATGTTTTGACCGCGGCCTTCAGATCAGCAAAACGGTAGTCTGTCTGGGTGTCCAGTGCCCCGCATTGCGGATTCACACATCTGCGTGCTTTGGGGAATTGGGGAGTCCCGCAAGTCAGGCATTTTCCCCCGACCAGGGCATAAACATCCCGCGATTTGGTGTAGGCAACGGAATGTGCGGTGCGATTGTCACGTTCAGCCCGCATTCCCCAATCCATATCAAGTTTGTCCCGGGCGACCAGGAGGCGCATATAATTGTCATGGGTCCGGCCCCGTTGCAATGTGTCGGCCAGGGGAATGCGTTCCGACTTTTGCCATATCCGGTCCGTTGTGCGCAACAGGACCGCATCGCAACCCTGCCCGAAGGCACACAGCAATATCCGCTCGCCGGGCCGGGCCCTGTCCAGTACATCGGCCAGCATCAACAGGGGATGGGCCGCGCCCGCATGCCCGCAGTCGCCGAACAGGTTATCCGATATGTTTTTTGCGTCAATACCCAGGGATTTTCCAACGGCCCGGATCATGGACGGGTCGGGTACGGCCAGAATGAAATGGCTGATATCCGAAGGGCCGCTACCGGCGTCGGCAAGCAGCGGCTTAACGACTTCGGGAACTATTCTGAGCAGCCCTTCGTCCCGAAACCAGCGGTCTTCAAGGGTGTAGTCGCCTCTGGAGCCGACCGTCCGGTAGTGATCCACGAAGTCGGCCTGGATTGACCGGGTCAAGATAATTTCGGCTATAACATCCCTGTTGTCCAGATAAACCGCCGCCGCGGCATCACCGGCCAGCATCTCCAGGGGACTGCCGGATCGTGTCGGGCGTTTGTCGGACGACACCAGGAGTGCCGACTGTGTGGATTCGGACAGGGAGATGAGAGCCGAAAGAGCCGCGCGCTGTGAACCGGAAAACTCGAAAGTGCGGGTCGTTTCGGGGAGGTCAAGCGCGGTCGCAATGACGCCGGCGTTTTGCCGATCCAGAAAAGGCGCCGTTGTTGAGGCCAGGCACAGCTGCCCGGGGGCTTCATGAGCTGCCGCAACGATCCGGCGACAGGCTCCGACCGACATGGTCAGAACATCTTCATCCCAGTCGGCATATCGTCGCGCTCCCCGCGCCATTCCCCTGATCGACGGCTTTATCCAGCCCAGGGCATCGGCAATAGCCGCGCGACTGAGGGCCTGTGACGGCACGAAACTGTCATAGTCTGTTATACCTGATCGTGCACGCATGCGCTCTCGTACGGATCCGTTACGAACGGTCCCAGTATCTGTTCAACGGCCGCGCTTTCCGGGAGTCCCTCACGGCCGATGCGGCGATCAAGCTCCTCATGCCAGTGATATATTCTTCGTTCCTGACAGGAGAGGTGAATACCCCTGAATCCGTCCGACTCCACGGATTGCTGAATTTGCGGCGCGAATTGCGTGTCTTCCGCGATGATACGTTCAAAATTCCCGACCCGCGTATCCCAGACATCAGGAAGCGGTCCCGCCCCCCAGTCCGGTGAAAACCAGATACATTCCAGGAGCATCGTATTATCCGTCTTCGGCCAGAACAGAATAAACGGCATGCCTGTGGGCGCTGGCGGGCATACGATGTTGGGATATATGTTGTATGATACATTGTTGTCCCGCGCAATTTCCCCCACAGTTGCGATTTCCGGCAATCCGGCGACTCCCGGATCCTTCCATTCCGGACGGCGATTCGGCGTCACCATGCGTGAGTGGCCGTTGGGCCAAAGCTCAATGGTCGTTCCGAGGTGGTCCAGAAAGCGATCAACCGTCTGCTGATGAATGGATTTCAGGTGATAGGTCTCCAGGAACGCATCCAGCAGGACCTTGACATTACAGTCAACATCCCATTCAGCCTTGTGCGCCAGCCGGATTTTGTCCGGCTGGAATTCCGTCATTTCCTGTGCGACGGGGCCCAGATAATCCTTCAACGACCCGGCCTGATCGTCAAAATTTACGAAGACCCAGTTGCCGAACGTCTCACATTTTACGGAAATCAGTTTGAGGCAGGACCTGTCGAAATCCGGGAAATCCCGCTCATCCCGAACGGCTATCAGGTTGCCCTCACGATCATAGCTCCAGCCGTGATAGCCGCAGACAAACAGTTTCCGCCTGCCTTGCCTGTCTTTTACCAACGGGCCGCCGCGGTGGCGGCAGGTGTTGTAAAACGCGCAAACCCCGTCATCTTCTCCGCGTACGATCAGAATGGCCGACCCGAGCCGGTCCCACAGGTAGTAACTGCCCGGTTCCGGTATTTCGTCCAGATGGCAGGCATAAACCCAGCTTCGTTTCCACATACGCTCAAATTCCAGACGATTGAAGGACGGGTCAACATATCGACGGCCCGGAACCGGCGGCAGGGCGGGGAAGCCTTCAGGGGGGCCTGTTCTGGCCCGCTCATAGGCCATTCCGTCCTTAATTGATTGTGTCACCTTCGCGTCCATGGCTACCTTCTAGCATGACGGCATCCGGAATAAAAGAAAAACAATCATGTTTGTTTTTAATATGGTATCAGATAATGCGTTTTTCCTTGAATGTCTCAATGTCTGAATCCGTGTAACCGATTGATTTCAGAATTGAATGTGTGTGTTCGCCCAGGAGCGGCGGTCGATCGGTTATCTCCGTATTCAGGCTGGAAAACCGGACCGGCAGCTTCGCGACCGGGGCCGGTTTCGGATTGCCGGGAAGGTTGACCCATTCGAAAACATCCATTGCAGCCGCCTGGGGGTTATCAAGAGCTTCCTGCAAGGTTAAAACCGGACCGGAAGGCACTCCGGCATTTTCCAATGCACCGAGTGCCTCTTTCGTTGTTTTGTCGCCGATCCAGTCCGCCATGATTCCGCACAGCACATCGCGATGGTCTCCACGGTTCTGATCGCCCCGGCACTGCGGTAAATCAACTAGATCGGGCCGACCGACCAGGTCGGCCCACCGTTTGAACATACCGTCGCCGACAGTATGAACGAGAATGTGACCGTCCCGCGTCCGGAATACATCCGAAGGGGCCGAAGTCTGGACGCGGTTGCCGGTTCCCGCACGGTCACGCTGTGTGACAGCCT
The DNA here is from genome assembly GCA_014324115.1 of Hyphomonadaceae bacterium. Taxonomy (GTDB): domain Bacteria; phylum Pseudomonadota; class Alphaproteobacteria; order Caulobacterales; family Maricaulaceae; genus JACOMS01. The sequence goes on along the minus strand of JACOMS010000062.1, from coordinate 18,341 downwards.
GTTCGGCCAGATGGGAGTTCATGGCCGCCAGGGCCGTTCCCAGCAGGGAGGTTTCAACATGCTGGCCTTCGCCTGTTTTCTCCCGGTTCATCAAGGCGGCCAGGGTCCCCATGGCTGAAAAAACAGCAGTGGAGAAATCCACATACGGTGCGCCCGCCTTGACCGGATGCTCCGGCGTACCGGTCAGGTACATGGCTCCGGACATGGCCTGCGCCACACCGTCAAAACCGCCCTTGTGACTGTCAGGCCCGCGTGTGCCGAAACAGGTTTGTGTCACCAGTATGCCCCGCGGGTTCAACCTGTTGAAATTATCCCGGTCGAGGCCGATTTTTTTCAGAAACTGCGACGGCAGGTTGGCAATGACAACATCCGCACGGCCCGCCAGCCTGTGCAGAATTTCAAGTCCCGCCGGTTTTGACAGGTCCAGGGCAAGGGACTGTTTTCCGCAGCCCGTCTGCATAAACAGGCCGCCCTCTTCCGGTCGGCCGTCGGGGGTCGTCGTCAAAGGCGCAATATAGCGGTCTTCGCCGCCGGATCGCTTTTCCACCCGGATGACCTGCGCACCCAGATATCCCAGGATCGTTGCAGCATAAGGCCCGGCAACATAGCGCCCGATATCGAGGACCCTGATATCTTTCAACAGCCTGTCCATATGCGGGCATATTGATAAATGACCCGTAAAATCAAATAAAAAAGACAACCGTGACTGTTTTTATTTGGCAAATGGATGACAGCCGGTTAGAACGACCTCTGTTCCGGCGGGAAACAACTATGGATTTCAGACTTACGGATGAGCAGATACAGTTGCGCGAAACCGCCCGCAAATATGCCCGGGCGGAACTCGGGGACATCGCGCGTCACTGTGAAGAAACATCAACTCCGCCGTCCCGCGACCTCATTCGACAATATGGGGACATGGGGTTTCTTGGCGTAAATATCCCGCAGAAGTATGGCGGGTTGGGGCTCGGTAATCTGGAGGCGTTACTCATTCTGGAAGAGTTTGCAAAAATCTCTTCCGCCGTCGCCTTTCCCATTTTTGAATCGTGTGTCGGGCCGGTCAAGGCCATTGAACATTTCGGCAGTGAGGCCCTGAAAAAACGCATTATACCTGCTGTTTGCAAGGGTGAGGCGGTCGTGGCTATTGCCATGTCCGAACCCGATGCCGGATCCGCGTTGACGGACCTCAAGACGAAGGCCGTCAAAAAGCGGGATTCCCATATCCTTGACGGCAACAAGCGCTGGTGTTCCGGTGGCGGTCACGCGGACGCCTACCTCGTCTATTGCCGGATGTCCGGGGACAAGGGGGCGCGCGGTATTGGTGCCGTCTGTGTGGAAAAGGACATGGACGGCCTGAGCTTCGGTCCGCAGGAAGACCTCATGGGTTTTCGAGGTATCCCCTCAAGCGATATCTATTTTGACAATGTCGAAATCCCGGAAGAGAACGTGGTTGTTCATGCCGGGGGGTTTCAAAAATTGATGGAGGCGTTTGATCTTGAGCGCTGCGGCAATGGGACAATGGCCCTGGGTCAGGCGTCGGGGGCTCTGGAAGACGTGCTGCAATATGTTCAGGATCGCAGGCAATTCGGAAAACCCATAGTGGATTTTCAGGCGGTTCAGCTTCGGCTTGCAGACATGCAGATGAAAGTTGAAGCGGCGCGCCTGCTTGTCCAGCGTGTTGCCTGCAATACCGAACACGGTTTGCCCAGTGTTCTTGACTCGTCCGTCGCCAAATGTTTCGCAAATGAAACAGCCCGCGAGGTGACAGGTCATGCCGTACAGCTTATGGGGGCCTATGGGTATGCCAAAGCGTACGGCATGGAGCGCAGAATGCGTGATGCCTGGGGGTGGGGAATTGCGGGCGGCGCCATCGACATTCAGAAAATCAACATAACCGCGGCCATGATCGGTCGACGATTTAACCAGCGCGCCTGATGTCGGAGACCGGTTACACAAGGCTGTGTTCCGCTTCCGAACTCCCGGAGTCGGGAAGCCGTGCGTTTGATGTGGCCAATTATTCGATTCTGTTGTGTCATACGAACAAGGGGTTCTTCGCTGTTGAAAACAGATGCTCCCATCAAACGGCGGAACTGGAAGGCGGCAGGATCAAAAGCTGTTTTATTTTTTGCCCCCTGCACGGCCAGCGATTTGATCTCAGAAACGGAAAACCGATCGGTAAATTGACGGACAAACCCATTCGTACGTTTGCTCTTGATATCCGGGACAATGATATCTGGATAAACTCCGACCGCGGGGCCGTGCCGGATTAAAACAGTGCATTCGCGAAAGGACAGTCATGTCGGCACACAAGACGAAGCGGAACGTCAGCCTGGTCACAGGCGGGGATTACCACGACATTGATTACGCCCGGCACCGGCTACTGGGGTTTTTACTGGAACATGCGCATCTCAGGACACGGGTCTTTCATACATTCGACAATATGGACGGGATATGCGCGAGTGAGTGTCTGGTGACCTATACCTGCAATGTTGTGCCGGACCCGTCGCAAGTCCCGAAATTGCGATCATTCCTGGAAAACGGCGGACGCTGGCTGGCATTGCACGGAACCAATTCATGGCTGGCACAAAATGAGCAGGGGCGCTGGTATACGCCCGGCGGGCATGAGGATTACTTCAACCTGCTCGGGTCCCGATTTGCGGCGCATCCCCCCATTCAACCCTACAGGGTTTATGTCACGGACACCTGTCATCCCGTTTCCAGGGATTGCCGGGACTTTATGGTCGAAGGGGGTGATGAACTTTATTACATGCACATGCTCGCAGATGTGCGTGTTCTGATGCAGGCGAAAGCATCCGGGGCGGCCAGAGGGTTTGTTGAGCGTGAATGGGACGCCGGGCAGTCACACCCGGTCCTGTATGAAAAACAGGTGGGATCGGGCTGCATTTTATATTTCTCCCTCGGACATCGTCGCGGTCATTGGGATATGGAGCCATTGCTCGATTATTATGAACATGAAGAACCGGGTGCCTGGGAATTGCCCGTCTTTAGCACCCTTATGCGGCGCTCAATGACTTGGCTGCAGGAGGGTGTGAAGTGAGGAACCCTCTCATCCTGTTGAGTCTGGCCTGGCTGGCCTCCTGCGGGCCGGACGGGCAAACCGCCAACACTGAAAATGCTGGGGCGACCAGGGTTACAGGTGAAATTCTCTACCGGGGCCACTGTGCCGACTGCCATGCGGGCGGCGTGCCCAGAGCTCCTCACAGGGACATGCTCGGTTTGATGCCCGCAGAATACACGCTCAGCGCGATGAACGATGGCGTGATGAGAGTCCAGTCCGCTCACCTGACAATAGATGAGAGGATCGCGATTGCTGAATACCTGTCCGGTGCTCCCCTGTCTGAAAATACATATTTACCTCCACCGAAATGTGATGCCGCGCATACAACAGATGTCAACAGGCTCCGCCCGTGGCAGGGTTGGGGCGGCGATCCCTGGAATTCCAGATTTGCCGGTTCTGATCAAACCGCGATCCATGCCGGGACCATACCCGATTTGGAACTGAAATGGGCCGTGAAAATGCCGGGCGGAACCCGCGCCCGATCCCAGCCCATGTTTGCCGGTAATAAAATGTTCGTAGGCGGTGCGGATGGGCGCCTTATGACGATTGATGCCGAAACAGGATGTTTGATCCGGCAGTTTCAGGCCCGTGCCGAAATGCGTCATGCGGCATTTGTTGACGGCACAGGTGAAGATATGCGCCTCTATTTTGGCGACCTGCTGGGCCATGTTTATGCTCTTGACGCCGTAACCGGCGACCTGATCTGGACCGACCGGGCTGATCCGCATCCCGGCGCAACAATCACGGCCTCTCCGGTTGTGCACGGTGATCGGGTGTTTTTTGCCGTATCCTCCCTTGAGGTAACGGCGGCGGCTGATCCGGAATATGGATGTTGTACGTTTCGCGGGTCTCTTGTTGCCTATGACAAATTCAGCGGTGAAAAGATATTCCAGACCTACACAATTGATAGCCCTGCTGTCCCCCGGGGCCGGAATGATCTTGGCACCCGGTTATTCGGTCCTTCGGGTGCTCCGTTGTGGGCCTCCCTGGCCGTGGATCGCAAGCGCAACCGTATTTATGCAGGATCCGGCGAAAATTACTCTTCCCCGGGAACGGATCGGAGTGACGCCGTTATTGCCTTTGACATGACAAGCGGCGAGATCGTGTGGACCATGCAGGCTTTGGCAAATGATGTCTGGAACATGGCCTGCATGAGCGATGATCCGGTTGTTCTGCAGGCGTGCCCCGGGGAAAACGGGCCCGATTACGATTTCGGGGCCGGTATCATGTATGTGGAACGGCCCGGGAAGGCTGATCTCGTTGTGGCCGGGCAGAAGTCCGGTGATTTGTTTTTCCTGAATCCGGACACGGGTGATATAATCACGAAGAGGAAAATCGGCCGCGGCGGAATTCAGGCCGGTATACATTTCGGTATGGCTCGCGACGGAAATGTTCTTTACGTGCCTGTATCCGATTTTCCCGACGGCAGGGAGCCTATAGAACTGGCCAGACCGGGTATGTTTGCGGTGTCACTGGACAACGGGGATATTCAATGGTTCACGCGGGATCCCGATGACGTTTGCCGGGGTCGTGATTTTTGCACTCCGGGCATTTCCGCCGCTGCGACGGCCTTTGACGGGGCCGTCATGGCCGGGTCCATGGACGGGCATCTCAGGGCCTACGACAGGGAAACCGGTGAAGTCATCTGGAGCTTTGATACCGCCCGGGAGTTTGAGACCTTGACAGGGCAGGTCGCCAGGGGCGGTTCCTTTGGAGGTTCAGCAGGTCCCATGGCTCATGGAGATATTCTGTATGCGGTTAGCGGATACGGGATTTACTTTCATATGCCCGGAGCCGTGTTGCTGGCTTTTGAAGTATCGCGGGATTAACCGGTCTCCTGTCAGTGTGCGCACAGGCACAAGATCCTTTTTCCTGGTTACAGGGGACATTCCAGTCCTCAATTCCCGGCCCGCCTTTTATTGACTGACTGGATCCAGACCGACGGCCTTGATGACCTCCGCGTGCCTCTCGTCTGAAAGACAGGAAACAAATTCAAGGGCGAGTTCCCGGTCTCCGTGTGTCGTGGCCCCTGCCGTGAATACCGTTATCTTCTGGTACGCCTCCGGGATGAGCCCGGCATAGACGGCGCCCGGAATCGGGAGTATTTCACTGATCTGCTGAAAGCCGATTTCCACGTCCCCCCGCGCCACCACCGTTGCCACACGCTCACTCAAGATACGCCGGGATGGGATACTTAGACATTAAATTTGAACAGCATGATATCACCGTCTCTGACGGCATAATCCTTGCCTTCCTGTCTGACCTTTCCGGCTTCCCTCGCCCCCTGTTCGCCGTCATGTTCAACATAGTCGGTGTAGGCGATGGCTTCAGCGCGGATAAAGCCTTTTTCGAAATCCGTGTGGATGACGCCTGCGCATTTCGGGGCGGTCCAGCCGTCGACATAGGTCCAGGCGCGGCTCTCCTTCGGTCCGGCCGTGAAATAGGTTTTCAGGCCAAGCAGGGTGTAACCCGCCTGTATCAGCCGGTTCAGACCGGGCTCCGCCAAGCTGATTGCATGAAGATATTCATCTCGCTCTTCGCCACTCAGCAATGCCAGTTCCGATTCAATTTGTGCAGAGATGATCACAACCCGGGCGTTTTCGGCTTCGGCATGGGCGATAACTTTATCGGAAAATACATTGCCTGTTGCTGCGCTGTCTTCATCGACGTTGCAGACATAGAGTACAGGTTTGGCTGTCAGGAGTTGTAACATCTGCCATACTTTTTCCTCGTCCCTTTCGATTCTGGCCGTGCGGGCCGGTTGGCCTTTGGACAGGACGGCTATGGCCCTGTCAACCAGGACAAGTGCGGCTTTGGCGTCCTCGTCTTTTTGTCTGGATTTTTTTTCAAGATTGAATCGGCGTTTCTCAAGGCTTTCCAGATCAGCAAGCATGAGTTCTGTCTGCACTGTGTCAAGGTCGGCGAGGGGATCAATGCGCCCGTCCACATGGGTGATGTCTTCATTCTCGAAGCAACGCAGTACATGGATGATAGCATCGGTTTCGCGGATATTGGCCAAAAACTGATTGCCGAGACCTTCCCCTTTTGAGGCCCTGCGAACCAGTCCGGCGATATCGACGAAGTTCATCCGTGCCGGAACACGCTCTGCGGATTTAGCAATATCGGCAATAATGTCCAGTCGCGATTCGGGCACAGCCACGTCGCCGATATTCGGCTGAATTGTGCAAAAGGAATAATTGCCGACCTGCGCGGCAGCTGTCTGTGTCAGCGCGTTGAAGAGTGTCGATTTTCCCACATTGGGCAGTCCGACAATTCCGCACCTAAATCCCATAATCCGGCTCGTTGTTTGAACATCGCCAGGCTCGGCACATGACAGGGGAAATATGTGCCCCATCCCAAGCCTGACGAAGGATGCGGACTTTAAACCCGACGGAGATTAACACCATGTGTGACAGCCTGCAAGTCCGACAACGGAGCCGTCCGGTTTGGCAATGTCAAGACTCCTGTTTAACTTTTGGCCAATTGAAGCGCAACGCTAAATATAGTTATCAACATTTGCATAACCACAATATCTTGTTTTTTATCGGGAATGCCCTTAGTATAAACCTGACAACAAAGTTTACGAACGGGCGGAGTATGAACATAGCCGATCAACACTGTCTCAGACCGTCGCCGTCTCTCGACAGCATGCTCACGGTTCGGCACCACCCGCTTGACGTATTTCGCCGTCTGGCTATTGCCGAAAACTATGATTTTGATTGTCCGAAAGAGGATGAAATCCGTCTGACGATTCATGGTCTCTGGTGCAACCACGAAGTGGTGATTACCTGGTGCGCGCAGACTGAAAAACTGCATCTTTACCTGACTTTTGACGGACGCAATCCGGGCGGGCGCAGCGACGATATGTGCCGACTTCTGTCGCTGCTCAATGAACGGCTTCGCGCCGGGCATTTTGATTTCTGGAACCGCGATGACGCACTGGTCTACCGCAACACACATTCCTTATGCGGCGGTGCGAGGCTCAGAGTCGAGCAGGCGCAGGATCTGATTGCGTCGGCGGTGGATGCCGGCGAGCGCGGTTATCCAGCCTGTCAATACGTGCTTTGGGCGGGCAAATCGCCGCGTAATGTGTGATTCATGTGTTGCAAAGGAGATTTTACGATGGGTGATATGTTTATGTTATCAGAAGAGGGGCTTGCCCGGATTGAACCGTTTTTCCCTCTGCCCGTGGTGTGGCGCGAGTGGATGACTGCAAAGTGGTTTCGGGTATTATTCATGTCATTGTGTTGTTTGGCTGTTTTGAGCCGTGCCCATAGACTTTCAGAATTGTTTCAATCTTCGCGGGTGGTCATGCCTTGCAAACCGGATTGGACCCGGGATTGATGGATGGCGTCCCCGAGAGGATTCGAACCTCCGACCCCCGGATTAGGAATCCGGTGCTCTATCCGGCTGAGCTACGGGGACACGCAGCGCCCAAAAAACCACACCAACCGCAGGCAACCTAGCCTGTGCCGATATTCGGATGGCCAATCCGGATACATCCACGCTGACTGCAATACAATCCCCAAAAAGACTCGACTCACCTTCCGCAATTCGTCAAACCCGGTTCATGCAAACCGAACGCGCAAGCTGGAAATTGAACGTGGTGCTTGTCGCAGCGACCCTGCTCATGGCGGCAACCGGTGCCGGTGCGAACACCAAAACTCTCGTGCCCGGTGAAACGGGCCGCGTGACCGGGATCGTCGCCGGTGACACACTGTTTCTTGACAGTGGTTTGAAGGTCCGTCTTTCCGCCATACAGGCGCCAGGATTATCCTTGGGTCATGCCCGGGTAAAAAAACAACCGTTGGCGGATAAGAGTCAAACCGCTCTTGAAAAACTCGCCCTCAACCGGACAGTAAGGTTATATTACGGTGGGTTGCGGCGTGACCGTTACAATCGGGCCCTGGCGCAGGTTTATCTACTCGACGCCAAAGGCCACAGGAATATCTGGCTGCAGGAAGAAATAGTCAGGCAAGGTTGGGCGCAGGTCCACACTTGGCCGGATACTTGGCAGGACACGGATCAACTCTATAAGGCCGAGCAGAAAGCGCGGACCGCAAAACGCGGTATCTGGAGCCATGACCTTTACGCTGTTCGCTCGCCTGACCCCAATATGCTGGCGCAGGATATGGACAGCTTCCAGATAGTCGAGGGGGTGGTTGTATCCACCGCAGATGTGCGGGGGCGCTTGTATCTGAATTTCGGATCTGATTACCGTACGGATTTTACGGTCGTCATCGACAAGCGCGACCGCAACCGGTTTGAAAAAAACGGTGACAGCCTTTTGTCTCTGGAGGGGGCAAGTGTCCGTGTCCGGGGCTGGATAGAGATGAACAACGGCCCCGCCATCTGGCTCGATCATCCGGAACGGTTGGAGATTTTGAATTAAAAACGCCCGCAGGACGCAGCGCCGATGCGTGCCCCCGGGGAGAGACAGTCAAATGCTACGCCGCAGCCTCATCACTGCTGACATCATTATCATTCTCACTTTCCAGCGCCGCTACAGTCTTGGTGGCCCGACGTGTGCGCGCCATGATGAGCGTGTTGAGGATTTCGTCGAGCGCAATGCCGCGGTCGACAGACTTGATTGCTGCTACTTCGCGGGTCATGCGGTCCAGTGCGCGCTCGTAAAGCCGACGCTCGGAGTAGGACCGCTCCGCCTGGGTCTCGCCGCGGTGCAGATCGCGCACGACTTCGGCCACAAGAATCAGGTCGCCGGAATTTATCTTGGCTTCATATTCCTGGGCACGCCGACTCCACATTGTGCGCTTGATGCGGGCCCGGCCTTCAAGTGTGGTGAAGGCATCCTTTAACACGTTTTTATTGGACAGGGCCCGCATGCCGGAAGTCGCGGCCTTGGCTGTCGGCACGCGCAGGGTCATCTTGTCCTGCTTGAAGGAAATCACATAAACCTCAACGTCAAAACCAGCGATGACTTCCCGTTCGATACCCGTGACTTCACCGACACCGTGGGCTGGATAGACAATGAACTGATTGATCTTGAAGCCTGTTTTTTTGGACGATTTTTTTCCTGCGGCGGCACGCTTGGCTACCGATGCTGGTTTTCTGGCCATGTATGTAAAACTCTTCGTTTGCCTGTTTATGTGTCTGTCAAATAGAAGGCGCGGCACCTCCAAGGCCCACACCGCCACGTGGAACGTCCGGTATCATAAAAAAAACGATTGGTCCAGTATCATAGACAGGAAATTTCACAAAAATGCAAAAAACGGCAAATAATCTTTAGTTGTCGCCCCGGCCGGGCTCTTCATTGAAGTATTTCTCAAACTTTCCGGCCTCCGACTCAAATTTATCGCGGTCTTCCGGCGGCTCGCCCCTGACCGTGATATTGGGCCAGATTTCGGCATATTTGGAGTTGATCTCAAGCCACTTGCCGTCCGGATCGTCTTCCGTGTCCGGGACGATGGCGTCGACAGGGCATTCCGGTTCACAAACACCACAATCTATGCACTCATCCGGATGGATGACCAGCATGTTTTCACCCTCGTAGAAACAATCGACAGGACACACCTCAACACAGTCCATAAATTTACACCGGATACATCCATCCGTGACGATATAGGTCATGGGGGCTCTTCGAAAGGTTAGCGGCGGTCATATGGCGACAGCATTACCGATTATCAACTCCCGGATTTTCACGCGGTCAGGCCCTGCTGCAACAAAGGCGGAGCGTTCAGTCGCAACATCCCGTTGATGCGGGGGCATTAACCCGCTACCACCTCAATGCCCTTAGCCTTGATGACAGCACTGAAGGCGCTGATTTTATAGGTGAATCGCACCGGAACATACAGGCCTAAATCTTCGCGGTTGATGACATCCAGCTTGAGCGGCGTTTCGACTTGTTCTGCATCAGGGAGATCTTCCGGGTCAAATCCATTGATGGGCTCGTAATATATATGGCAGCGATAGCCGTCATAATCAACGCCGTCAAAAGTGACGGTTTTGGACTCCTGGCGGTCCATGCGCAGGCGGTAATGCTGTTTGCTGTCAAATACTTTGATGCCGCCTGTGCAGAAATCTGTATTCAGGGCATGGCCGCGCATTGCCAGATTAAGCATGGCCGAGAGCACGTCGTCGGCCTCGAATTTTTCCTCCCCCGGGGTCGGCGGTATACCCTGTGATCCGTTACGCGGGATGATGACTACATCAACATCCCGGGCTGTATAGTCATAATCCATGTTCACGCGGCGGTTTTTCTTGTCGGTATTCTGCTGAATAACGCTGATCGGATACATACCGTTTTCATCGTACCGACCCTCGGACATGGACCAGGTATTGAGCTTGGTCGCCAAGGCACCCAATCCCGCAGATCTGGTTCTGGTGAAAACTTCATAGCTATCGTCATCGTACCAGACGCGAAATTGCGACGAGACAATTTTTAACCCGAACAGATAACAGGAATAATCAACATTGATCGCAGTTTGCCCTTGCCTTGCAGCCAAGGGGGACAGGGCCTTGGCCGGAGGGGAAAGCGGTGGTTCGGGATGAACCGCCACATGATAAAGCGGATGATCCGGACCGATTTGGCCATGAGCTGCGCCTGTCAGGCATGAGGCGGTGAGCAGGCCCATAATAAAATGTCTCATGGAACAAACTCCCTGATGTTACCCCGATTCTTGTAGAGCACGGGACACGGCAGGGCTACGGGTGCAAGGGTCAAACAGGGTGACAATTTGTCCACTTTCAAAACCGGGTGTAGGGAGGGCCCGGTTCTTTCTCCCGCAAACCGCTTGACGTATGCGTGTGAAGTCAGTACGTGCCGCGCTCATGAACCCTGCTCGCGCCTGCAAAGGAAGCTGCGGGTATTCTAAATTCAAGGATAGAACAAGGATAGAAAATGTCCCGTCGTTGTGACCTTCTGGGTACCGGCCCCATGTTCGGCAACAATGTGTCTCACTCCAACGTGAAGACCCGTCGTCGTTTTGATGTTAATCTGTGCAATGTGTCTCTTCGCTCAGAGGTGCTCGGCAGAACTTTCAAATTGACCGTTACGGCCAAAACCCTCCGCACGGTTGATTTCAAAGGTGGCCTGGACGGGTTTCTGGTGGGGACCAGGAATCATAAGCTGACTGACAAGGCCAGAAAAATTAAAAAAGCCGTGATTGGGAAAAAGATTAAAGCCGCGGCATAAAACGCATTTTTTGGCGAGTCGGCGCTTTTTCGAAAAAACACGCCTCCATCTTGCGGGATAATGTCATGTCTGCGCGGTTTTGCGGGGATTCATGCACCCTCGGGTGCCTGTCCCTGCTTTTTCCTCTCATGTGATGTTTTCGGATACGTTCGCTGTTATCCTGACTGGCCGATCAATCCCAGGAATCTGTCCTGCAGAGCTTGGCTGGACCTGAACTGGCCTGTAAACCGGGTTGTGATCGTGGAGACGTCGTTGTGGTGTACGCCCCGCGTCGTCATACATTCATGAACCGCGTCAACGAGAACCGCGGTCCCCCGCGTTTTGAGCGCGGTATCAATCACGTTGGCAATTTGAGCGGTCATGGTCTCCTGGGTCTGCAGGCGTTTGGAAAATATCTCGACCACCTTGACGATTTTTGAGATGCCGACGACCCGGTCCCGGGGGAGGTAGGCCACACAAGCCTTGCCGATGAAAGGCGCGATATGATGTTCACAGTGGCTTTCCACGTCTATGTCACGCAGAATTACCATATCGTCATAGCCGGAGACATCTTCGAATACCCGTGACAAAATTTGTTCCGGATCCTGATCATAACCGGCAAACCACTCCCGATAGGCATTGACGACGCGCCCGGGTGTATCTTTCAATCCTTCGCGATCGGGGTCATCCCCGGCCCAGGCAATCAAGGTCCGCACGGCCGCTTCAACTGCGTCTCTTTCAGGGCGTTCAGTCACGATCACTCCTCTCCAACGTGCTCGACTACCGACAATCGGCGGGTTCGGTCAACAGGCCGAAGCGTTCGATTTCCTCCGGGGTAAGATAGTAAATGTCTTCGGGTGGGGCCGCCTCCCGCGTGAAAACATAAAAGTCTGGATCCACGCCCATATCATACAGGAAAATTTCCTGCGCTCGCCGGTACCTGTCTGTGCCCATATTTTGCGGATGGAACCCGTCATTTTTGACCAGACTGTTGGGACTCCCGCCTAGCCTCCAGCTGTGCACGCCGATCTGCGCCCCGCAATCCATGGTGCGTTTTGTGCCGGCAATAAACAGATCGACCGCGCCGGAGGCAATCCGGCCGCGGTCAGGAAGGTGCGTATCCAACCCTTTGCTGCGGATGAGGCGGGCGATTTTCGTATTGGTAACCAAATCCTGCGTGCCCGGCATATTGACCAGAACCAGTGTATGCACATCCGGATTCGCATTGATAAAGTGCCTGAAATCCGACAGCGACCGGGATTTGGTGACGCCGTAGCCGTAAGCATATCCACCCAGCACCCGAAACTTCAGAATGTCCGCATCCGGTCGTGTGGATTTATAGGTGGCGAGGCCTAGCATCAGGACCATAAGAACGCCGACGAGATAGAGGTTTCTCTTCATGGTCTCTTCCATGTGGGAGATGAGTTGTGTAGGGACAAGCCTGCTATGAAATTGACCTTATATAACTCGCTGACCCGTAGAAAAGAGCTGTTCGAGCCTCAAAATCCGGCACGGATTACCCTGTATAATTGCGGACCGACGGTCTATTCCCATGCCCATATCGGCAATGCCCGGGCCGCCGTTGTGGTCGATGTGTTGTTCCGTGTGCTGCGCCATATCTACGGCGGGGATCATGTGGTCTACGTGCGCAACATTACCGATGTGGATGACAAAATTATTGCGGCAGCCACGGAGCAGGGCATGCCGATATCCGGGATTACCGAAAAATATGCACGCATATACAATGAGGATCTGGCGGCGCTGAACTGCCTTCCGCCGACGCATCAACCCAGGGCGACAGACCATATTTCACATATGATCGGGATGATCGGGACCTTGCTCGACAAGGGCTTTGCCTATGAGGCTGATGGTCATGTGTTTTTCGATGTCTCAACCTATGACGATTACGGCAAACTGTCAGGTAACAGGTTGGAGAATTTACGCAGCGGTGACCGCATCGGAGAGGGTGAAGCCGCCCGTAAACGCAATGAGGCGGATTTTGTGCTCTGGAAACCTGAACTGGGCGGTGTCGGATGGGATGCACCTTTCGGGCGGGGGCGCCCCGGCTGGCATATTGAATGTTCCGCCATGGTCCGGGCGACACTTGGCGAGGTCATTGATATCCACTGCGGCGGCGTGGACCTAAAATTCCCGCATCATGAAAACGAAATCGCACAGAGTTGCTGCGCCAATAACCGGACGACTTTTGCCAGATTCTGGGTTCATAATGAATTCCTCAATATGGACTCCGGGAAGATGTCGAAGAGTCTCGGCAATGTCATACCGATCCGTGATTTGCTCGGGGATTGGGACGGCGAAGTGATCCGGCTGGCCCTGCTCAAGGCACATTACCGGAGTGAATTGATCTGGACAGAGGATCTGCTAAGGGAGAGCAAGGCGCAGCTGGACGGCTGGTATCGTGTCATTGAGAAGGCAGTCTCATTGGGAATGGACCGGGATATGAGGGACGCGCGACCTGACGAAAAATTCATTTCAACAATCGAAAACGACATCAATACGATGGAGTTTCTTTCAGGTTTGGAATGTCTGAAGACACGTTTCTTTGGCGAAGTCGAAAAAAAAGAACGGCTTGGGGAACATACTCCAGGGCATGAAATTTTTATTTCCATACTAAATCCGTTTGTCTTCATGGCCGGTTTCCTCGGCTTTCTCCGGAGTGACCCGCAGGAGTGGTTCAAGGGGGGGCGGGACACAGATCGCTTCGACCGGCGCGTCAGGGATTATGACAACGCCCGTGCACAGGCCGTTGCAGCGAAAAAATCGGGCAACGAGGCGAAAACGGGTGAACTGTTCCGGCGTTCTGACACCATTCGCGAGGAATTGCAGTCCGAAGGAATCATTATTGAAACCGGCCCTGATGGGTCGTCATGGAGACAGACATGAGCGTAATCGCGTTTATCGGTCTTGGTAATATGGGAATCGGTATGGCGACGAATTTGGTCAGGGCCGGGCATGATGTGCGGGCCCTGGATATATTGCCGGATGCCGTTGCCCGGGCTGTCGCGGCCGGATGTGTCGGGGCGAAAAATGCCGGGGACGCCGTCGCACCTGCCGATGTGGTTATCACCATGCTGCCCGCCGGCAGACATGTGGAGCTGGTGTATGGTGATGTTGCAGACGGCGTGTTTGAGCACGCCGGGCCCGGCACCCTGTGTATTGATTGCTCCACCGTCGATGTTGCCACGGCCCGCAAGGTCATATCCGGGGCCGAGGCGCGGGGGCTTTCCATGATTGACGCCCCCGTGTCCGGCGGTGTTGCCGGGGCGGCGGCCGGGACATTGACCTTTATGTGCGGTGGCCCGACCGGGGCGTTTGAACGGGCAAAACCCTGTCTTGAGATTATGGGCGGGAACGTCTTTCATGCGGGGAAAGCCGGGAACGGGCAGGTAGCCAAAATCTGTAACAACATGCTGTTGGGCATTCATATGATAGGTACATGTGAAGCGTTTAATCTGGCCGAAAAACTGGGACTCGACGCACAGACTTTTTACGATATTTCCAGCACGGCATCCGGCCAGAACTGGTCGATGACCAGCTATTGCCCGACCCCGGGCCCGGTTGAAAGTGCACCGTCCAACCGCGACTACCAAGCGGGTTTTACAGCGGCAATGATGCTCAAGGATCTGCGGTTGGCCCGGGATGCAGCAAGCGGCGTGCGGGCCGCCACACCCCTGGGTACACAATCCGAGATTATCTATTCACAAATGGAAGCGGCGGGCCGGGACGATCTCGATTTTTCAGGGGTGATGAAACTGATCAACGAATCGCTGTAACGCCGGGTCAAACGCATAAACCGCAGATAAACCGTCCCGACCTTTCAGCCTGAAACCGAATCCGGCAGGCGGTATGTGCCGTACAGGCCGTCTGTATCCGCGGAACAGACCCGGCCGTTCTCGCGCATATGGATAAGATGCGCCAGAACGGAATGCGCCGCCGCCGGGTGCAGGCGCCTGTCCACATCCGCATAAAGCCGGGCAACAATGTCGCTTACGGATGTCAGGCCGTCAATGAGGGCTGCACATATCTGATCTTCACGTGCCAGGCGATGGTCAATGTAGGCCCGCACAAAAGGCTGCGGGTCTTTGATGACCGGACCGTGAGTGGGGATGATCCGGTCAAAGCCGCGCTCAAGAACACGGTTCAGGCTCCGCAGATAATCACCCATGTGCCCGTCGGGAGGGCTGACTACGCTGGTGGACCACCCCATGATGTGGTCCCCGGAAAACAGTGTATTTTCCTCGCCCAAGGCAAAGCACATGTGGTTGGAAGTATGACCGGGGGTATGGATGGCCTCCAGGGTCCAGCCATGACCACCGAAAATCTGACCGTCACGAATTTCCACATCCGGCTTGAATGACAGGTCATCCCCGGCCTCAAGCCGCACTTCCCCGCCCGCGGGCGGGCGTACCTGCCTGCCGTAACCGTAAACCTTGCAGCCAAACGCTTCGGCTACAGGCGCAGCCAGCGGGGA
This sequence comes from Hyphomonadaceae bacterium, assembly GCA_014324115.1. Lineage (GTDB taxonomy): Bacteria > Pseudomonadota > Alphaproteobacteria > Caulobacterales > Maricaulaceae > JACOMS01. The sequence continues at coordinate 2,642 of JACOMS010000062.1, read as the reverse complement.
GTGATCAATATGATGATGGGTCACAAAGACATGACTGACCGTGCGCCCGCCAAGAGCTGCAAACAGGGCCGCCTTGTGTTTTGGCGTGTTCGGACCCGGATCAATCACGGCGACATTTTTATCACCGACAATGTAAACCCCCGTACCTGTATAGGTGAACGGGCCTGGATTATCGGCAATGACACGCTGAACAAGCGGGCTCAGAGCCTGCGCCTGCCCATATTCAAAATCAAAGGTTTTGACGAAAGGTATTCCCATGCTGCCTTTGTCTCATATCCTGAACACGTTCCTGAATGCCTGTGCCAGAATATGTGTGGACCTGAGTTTATCCATAAGCGGCAGGGCGAGGGGCGGCCCCATATCCGTTTTGTTTACATCCACGATATAAATACGTCCGGACGTATTGTCACGCAAGATATCGAGTCCGCCGAAGTCCAGTCGCATTTTGTGACAGAAACGTGCAATCAGGTCACATTCTTCGTCGCTGAAATGTGCCTCGGCTGTGGACAGGCGGCAGCGGGAGTTGAAGTCGTCAAATCGGCGACTCACTGGGCGCTCCTTGATGTAAACCAGCGGAATGCGCCCGGCGACAGTCGGGCAGCGTAGATCAGCCACCCTGTGATCCGTCGTTCTGTTGTCAATCACCCGCTGATAGACCCAACCCGGCTCCGGCTCCGCCGGCCCCTGGATAATCGCCCCGTCATGTTTGCCGTTATCCTCCGATTTACGTACCATCGGACCCTCATGGTTGCGGGGATCGACGCCCAGATCATAGCCGAAGACATCTTCAAAAACATTGACCAGATGTCCCTTGGTAATGTTTACGCAGTCATAGTTCAGATACAGGTCCGGCCCTGCAGGCCTGACCGGATTGACACGCGCGAGGTTTTCGAAATAAACGGCCACATCGGCCTGTCGGGCGTCGGAGACAAAGCGTCCTCCCGCCCGGTAAATGACTCCCCACCACAAATACCAGGGCCCGATGTCAAGAGGCTCGACTTTGATCGTAAAGGCGGGGCGCCGGAATCTGCTACGTCCCAGCTCGCATACATAATAGGCGAACCAAATCATAAGATTATAAAACAGTGACGGGCCGAACGGGACCCATGCGCCGGTCTCTCTGGCGGTCACCCCCCGCCAGGACCAGATCAACTCTCGCCACCAGGGCCGCATGGTTTCAGAACTAACGGACGCGCCTTACCCGGACGGCCCGGCCGCTCCCGTTGATGCGCATGAGGTAGCTGCCCATGGCTGCTTTTTGAATAACGCCGGTATTTAACTTGTTGTTTCGCACCTTGGGGATTCGAACCCTTGTGCTATCGACCTGCTCCCAGACCTGCCCGTTTGTAAAGAAGAACCGGGTTTTGTTGTAACCGAACGTGCCGGTTTTTCCGATCAGCAGCTCAATTTCGTTCATATTTTCCGTTTGCGGGACCCTGCGTTCCACGGTCGCTTTTGCGCCGTGATCTATCGTGACTGTCTCACCGGTTTCGGAAGTATTCCCGGAAAGCCTGCCAGGCTCTGGCAATGACGGGATGGTGAGTCCGAATGAGTCCTTCCTGATTTCTTCGACCCGGGTTTTGCTGATGGTGACAACCTCTCCGCTTTCCTGTGCCGACTGCAAAAGACCGACCGCCTGATCATAACAGGCCAATCTTTCCATCGGCCCGGTTATCTCCCTGCAGGCGTGTATATCAGCCACAACGTCGGGGTCGGGCGCGATTTGCGCGTAAGCCTTTTCAATACAGCAAAGCGCGACCATGACCGCAGCGACAGTTGTGAGCGTTCGTTTTGACATTCAATCATCCCTTGACCAAGGTCGAACATAGGGGACAGGGTCGTCTCAAGTAAAGACGGGAATCAGTCAAGCGTCAATTCTACCAGCAATCCGCCGGAAGAGGCTCCGTCAGGAGCGGTGTTGCCGACCATTTAGTGTGGCAAATAATCCAAAGGTTATGATTTGAAAAGACAGTTGCGCATTTATTCAAATTCGCCGGGATTTTTGGGTTTGCGCCGTTTCCGGCTCCGGCGAGCGGGTGTCTGGTGCTGATGGGTGCAGTTTCCGGTCTGACACCTAGGGTCAGGACTCATTAAATCCAGTATGTGACAATGGCCGCGATGAGGACAGCAGCGAGAAAAGTGTGCGCACATCTGTCATAACGGATTGCAACTCTGCGCCAATCCTTGAGTCTCGCAAACAAATTGGACACTTCCAGAAACTCCTGGATTTTTGGTGTGGAGTGTGATTGCTGTTTTGTATGAGACAGCATGGCCTGGCTGACTTGGACCAACGACTTAATCGGGTTAGCGATTTGGGCGACCCCCTTGAGGTGGTGAATCATATCATTGATTTTGAGGTATTTCGCCCGGTTCCGGATCGGGCGTTGAAGCGTCCGGATCGGCGCCAAGGGGTCGTCGCCCGTTTGATCCGGTTATGATGTTTGAGATACTGATCCTGCAGGCCCTGAATGATCTTTGCCGATGAACGTGCCGAGTTTCTGATTACGGACCGGTTGAGCTATGGGCGCTTTCCGGGCTTGGAAGGCAAGGCTTGCGGATCGGAACACGATCTGGACCTTTCGCGAGTATTTGAAACAGGCAGGGGTGATGGATGATCTGTTTGCAGCGTTTGAGCGTCAGAT
>JACOMS010000061.1 GCA_014324115.1 Hyphomonadaceae bacterium | reverse complement strand
ATCAGGCCAAAGGGGATAACATTGCCCAAAAGCCCCATAACGAAGAACGCGCACCAGACCCGTGGCACCAAAGGCACGGGCATGCGCCGTATCAGCACGATGCTCCAAAGAGCGACGGCAGCCCATCCCGTCCGGTGCAGGACCGAAGTCAGGACAGGAATTTCGTCCAGCGCCGTGCGAATCGCCAGGAACGACCCGCCCCAGATCAAAGCCAGAAAAATCAGGTCAGCCCAGGCATGGCGCGACAGGGTCATCTGTGTCTGCATACCAATGGGCTAGCACAGCCGGTGCAACTGCGCGATCCGTTTCCTGCGCAAAAACCTTGCGGTGGCCAGACAGGATCCGGGCGATGTGTTCAGCAGTGCGCCACCGCTCAAACCCGTGAACGCGGGTTCAGCGGCTGACTGGTTCAATGCTGCTTCAATGCCTTCGTGTCTGGCCCGGATGATGGCGGATAAACGTTGTTTGCATCAGTCAACCGGAACGATGTCGTCATCAACCCCCGGGCTCAGGAACCGCCCTGGACACTGTCGGCCACAAAAACAGGCTGTCGTGCCGCTGCCCCTTAATGGAACCTGTTCATCTGACAGGCCCCGCTTGCCGCCCCTGCGGCGCCGCGCCCTCTGGTCAAGCGTGCGCTGCCCCCTTGCGGCTTTCCGGGACACGAAGGTTTCGTCAGCGGTTCGTCGACTTCGACAATGTCCCCGGGTTCGGGGGCCGATCCCTTGTGCCCGGGAACCGGTGTCGCCAACTGGTTGCCACGACGTGCAGACGCGCGGATTGTCAGCCCCTGCTTCTGCGCCAGACTGAACCAGCCCGTCCTGCCCGAACGTCACTACTGAAACTGCCCGTGCGCCATGGTACTTGCCCGTCAATTATGATTTCAAAAGACTATGGCATAAAACCATATGAATTTGGAATTGAGCATGCTAATATGCGCCACCTATTGATCACATGCACAGGGACATGCCATGGACGCGTTTTTTGTTTTGCCTATTTTCATCATGCTGGTGCTGTTCGGATTCTGCATCTATCAGTTGCGCGAATCGAAATAATCAATCCCCGGCGGCCCGAGCCGCCGGAGCCGTCATATCAGTTTTTGGTCTTGTCGACCATTTTGCCCGCCGAAATCCACGGCATCATCTCGCGCAGGGTTTTCCCAATCTGTTCGATCTGGTGTTGGTCATTCAGGCGGCGGGTCCCTTTGAAATAGGTCTGACCGACGGCGTTTTCGATCATGAAGTCGCGCACAAACTTGCCCGACTGAATGTCGGCCAGAACCTTTTTCATGCGCGCCTTGGTTTCGTTATAGGGCAGGATGCGCGGACCGCTGACAGATGCGCCATATTCCGCCGTGTTCGAGATCGAATAGTTCATGTTCGCGATGCCGCCCTCGTGCCATTTCGGGTGCGTAACCGGCTTCGACCAGGGTTTCAAAACCCATGCGAATAAGTTCAATCAAACCGCCACACAGAACAGTTTGTTCGCCAAAGAGATCGGTTTCGCATTCTTCGCGGAAATTGGTTTCGATAATCCCGGATCGACCGCCGCCAATAGCCGAACAATAGGACAAGCCGATTTCCAAGGCACGACCAGATGCGTCATTGTTCACCGCAACCAGGCAAGGCACGCCGCGGCCTTTGGTGTATTCGCCGCGCACGGTGTGGCCCGGACCCTTGGGGGCCATCATGATCACATCGACACCGGATTTCGGTTCGATCAGGCCAAAATGCACGTTCAGGCCGTGGGCAAAGGCAATCACCGCCCCGGTACGCAGGTTGTCATGGACATATTTTTTGTAGGTATCGGCCTGCAATTCGTCGGGCATGGTGAACATGATCAGGTCGCACCAGGCGGCGGCCTCGGCAATGCCCATCACCGGCAGCCCCTCGGCCTTGGCCTTGGCGGCCGAAGGCGACCCATCGCGCAGGGCGACCACAACGTTTTTGGCACCGCTGTCGCGCAGGTTCAGTGCATGTGCGTGCCCCTGCGAGCCATAGCCCAGAATGGCCACGTTCATATCTTTGATCAGGTTGATGTCGCAATCGCGATCATAGTATACGCGCATCTTTATGCTCCTTGCCGTGTTATTTAGCCCAAGTGTATGTCGGCATTGGAGGATTTACGAGGGTGACGAGATCAGATTAATGCACTATTTTCAGATTTGTCCCCGTATTGTGTTATAATATCGGGTTTTCGCGATCTCAGCGAATTCTGCACCCCCATCGGAGGCCACCATCACGATGGCCGACCCTGAAGGGACACTGTTGGGTTTGTACCGTGACCTGCGCGCGCCGAATCAAACTGATGGCGGATCAGGGGTCATTGCGGGCGGCGAGGCGATAGGCCGGGGGAGGCTGGGCTATGCCGCCCGAGTGTTCTGGCGGCTCATGTTGGGCAAAACGAACGTTTGCCAGTTTGAGCGAATTTGACGGTCATACTGGCCGCATTTTCCCGCGCTACCAGCCAAAGCCAGGGGGCGGTGGAGGCGCAGCCAACCAGAGCGACATGGTGCCGCATGCGGCGACTGGAACAGGCCGAGGTGCTATGCAGGTGTCAATTATGTCTGGATATGGACAACACACGGAATGTGGTGTGGTCTGTGGTTTTGGGCATCACATTGAACCGCAAGGGAACAGGTGCACCTGGAGGGTTTTGAATGCGCCTTCAACGCCATGCCAGAGCAGTGCAGACTGTTGGCCATTTTATGATGGTCGTCTGCGCGTGGCAGTACGCGATCTGGCCGATTCCGGATGAGTCACGCGGTGGCACATTATGATCCGGCCGGGGACACGGGATCGTGGAGGTGACGCGTGCGGTTGATCACAGAGCGGCGTCCGGATCCAATCGACATCACCGGACGGGCCAGTCCTGATGCCGCATTTTTACACCGAAACAGGCTTTGTCGAACCGGGTTCGACCTGCTACATACCCGTCCAATACGGTATAGGAGGCAAATCATGTCGGCATTGCTTGACACCGTTGATCCGGACGGGCTGGAAGAATTTTCGGTCGTGTTCACCGACCGATCACTTAACCACATGTCTCGGGCATTTCAATCCGTTATGCGCGACATCTCTGACATGTTGAACGAAGTCTATGCCGCGGACGCTGTTGCTCTGGTACCAGGCGGCGGCACCTTTGGCATGGAGGCGGTCGCGCGCCAATTTGCCAGGGATGCCAATGTGCTGGTGCTCCGCAACGGGTGGTTTTCCTATCGATGGAGCCAGATTTTCGAGGCGGGCGATTTTACCGCCCACACCACCGTGATGAAGGCACGCCAGATAGGAAACGATCATCCGGCACCCTTTGCCCCGGCTCCAATCAAAGAGGTGACAGCCAAAATTCGTGAAACCCGGCCGGATGTTGTGTTTGCCCCGCATGTGGAAACCAGTTCTGGTGTGATCCTGCCGGATGCCTATATTTCCGCCCTGGCCACAGCCGCGCATGAGGCTGGTGCGCTGGTGGTGCTGGATTGCATTGCCTCGGGCTGTAGTTGGGTGAATATGAAGACAACCGGTGTCGATGTTCTGATCAGCGCGCCGCAAAAGGGGTGGAGTGCCTCGCCCTCTGCCGGGCTGATCATGTTGTCCACCCGTGCGGAGGCGCGACTGGCCGACACGCAATCGGACAGCTTTGCCATGGACCTGAAGAAATGGCGTCAGATCATGGTGGCCTATGAAACGGGCGGTCATGCCTATCATGCCACAATGCCCACCGATGCCCTGCGCGCGTTTCGGGATACAATGCTGGAAACCAGAGATTATGGCGTTCAAAAGCTGTGTGACGCACAATGGGCGCTGGGCAACGCTGTGCGCAAGATGCTGATGCAACAGGGCGTCATGTCCGTAGCCGCAGATGGGTATGGGGCACCGGGTGTCGTGGTTAGTTATACTGTGGATCCCGAGATCCAGAACGGTAAGAAGTTTGCCGCCGAGGGGATGCAGATCGCCGCCGGTTTGCAGCTGCAATGTGATGAACCGGCGGATTTCCGGACCTTCCGGCTGGGGCTCTTTGGTTTGGACAAGCTGTATGATGTGGACAGGACTCTGGCGCGGTTGAAACGTGTGGTCGATAAGGTTTTCTGACCTGCTGTGTCGTTAGCACCGCACGATCACGCATCCGCACCAACTACCATCAGGCTACCATCAGGACCTCGTGACTCTCGTCGGGCCTGCTTTGGATTGATCGGGGGCCGTTGATGCGAACACCGGCATCGGGGGGATATTTCGCCCACCGGATCCGGGTGTTCCAGGTACTGGCGTTTTGGCCCGGTACAGTTTACCGGTATAGGTTAAATGAACCGGGCTGAACCTGTACAGTGTTCGACCTGAACACCCACGGCCACCATCGAAATTGCCCGTGCCAAAAGCGACGTGTTGAACCGGACAGATTGGGAAAGACAGGCACCGTGCGCAAATTTGGTCACAATAACCGCTCTCGGCCACGAACGCCCTTGAAATAAGGGCAAGACAGGTGCATACGGCGGTGCCGCCCGCAACAGGGCACGCATATCAATGAAGGAGAAACCATGGCCAAGGAAGATACGCTCGAATTTCCCGGTGTCGTAAAGGAGCTCCTGCCAAATGCGACATTTCGGGTCGAGCTGGAAAACGGCCATGAAATCATCGCACATACGGCGGGGAAAATGCGCAAAAACCGCATCCGGGTTCTGGTAGGCGACAAGGTTCAGGTCGAAATGACCCCCTATGACCTGACCAAAGGCCGGATCAATTACCGGTTCAAATAAGCACCGCCGGTTTGCCTGTCAGTTGAGCCAATGAAATTGATCCTGGGCTCAGGGAGCTCGCGCCGAACGCAACTGATGGCGCAAATGGGCATTGTCCCGGATGACATCCGGCCTCCGGATATTGATGAAACGCCCCGTGTGGGCGAGCTGCCCCGCGCCTATTGTCAACGGATTGCCCGTGATAAATCCGCTGCCGTGGTCGCGGACGCGGATGATATTGTGTTGTGCGCCGACACAACCGTGGCACTCGGTCGCCGGATCATGGGAACGCCTGCCGATGCGGCAGAGGCGATGGCGTTCTTATCCGCCCTGTCGGGCAGGCGGCACCGTGTGATCACCAGCATGGCGGTGCGGCGCGGTCCCAGGCTGTGGGAACAGCAGGTAATGAGTACGGTGAAAATGAAACGCCTGTCAGACGAGGAATTGAACGCCTATTTGGCGACTGGCGACTGGCGCGGCAAGGCGGGTGCCTATGGCATTCAAGGTCCGGCCGGTGCCCTGATCCCCTGGATCAGCGGCTCATTCACGGGGATCGTCGGCCTGCCTCTGGCCGAAACCGCCACCCTGCTGCAATCCGCCGGATACCCGATTCACAGGAACCGGACATAAAGGAATGGCCAATCTTCCCGGACCATGTTCGCGGGGCAGCCGCTGATGCACCATCCCCCAAAACCACCTGCCGCGCCCCTGCTGATCGCACGGTCAGGACAGGGCAGGATGCCCCCCATATGATCCGGCGTCCTGTGACCCCCGGGGCGCAGCTGACCGGCTATACCAAACCAGGGACCTCTGCGTGAGCGCGTGATGTTCGGTGGAAGCGTTGATTTGGCCATTCTGTCCGGTCCACTGGCCTTATCTGGACTTACAGCGGGCAAAGCGGTTCTGGCGATCCGGTTATGCGATTGCCGGTGTTTGCGGGTTGAGGGTAATCCTGTTTGCGGTGCCCCGCAGGGCCTGCCTGATTGCCACCAGCGCCAGCTGGGCGTTTTGTTTTGGTCCGCCCGAACTATCGGGCGGTGCTTCATCGTGGCATAGGCATTGCTTAATCCGAAAGCGGCGTTTGGAGTTCAGCCTGCCCCCGCGTTTTTCCCGAAACCCGCAGGGGGTCGATGACGGGCGGACCATTCGCATGATCCCGTCACGGTGGCGACCGCGCAGGGCATCACGGTTGACCTTGTTGGCAACAGGCCTTGTCGGCCATACCCGCCCGCGCGTTCGCCACTTTGATCATGGTATAAAACCCGGGGCTCCCGGCCCGGTTCGTAGATGTGGTGTTTCGCAGGTACCCCGTGTGGACCTTGTCGATGAAGCCTTCCTCTTCCTCGTCCGGGCGGGCAACGCCGCCTGGATGTCATCCTGTAGCCCGGCGTACCTGATCCACCGCGCTTGTGTGTCAGCACTGAAATGCATGTCTGGATCGTTGGGGGCGGATCGTCGGGGACCTCCGCTTTGGCCCGGTCTTGCGGCACACGGCAAACCCCGACCGTAAGATCATCGTGGGTTGCGAAAACGGCAATGGGTCATCGCATCGGGCACAGGCGCAAAGAGCTCGAGACCGCAAAACGGCATGAAATCCAACCGCAGTTGAGCGCACGCGCACCAGCTTTGGGGTGCACTGCCCGATCAACAGACAGTTGTAGCGGCCCCGAGGATCATTAACCCTGATGCCCGATCCCGGAGCCCCCGACCCACGCTGACCCACGCTGACCCACGCTTGCGCGTCGGCGAACACCACCGCCAGTCCATTATGGCGTCCATTATGGCGTCAATCCTGCTAAGAGAGCATACCGGGTTGATAGTTTATCCGCAATCCTCCAATTATGCAGAAATTATGCAGAGATCTTTACAAACTGTAGGGATTTGCGCTGATCCGGGGAACGACATGGTGAAAAGAACCGATATTCAATCAATCATGATCATCGGTGCGGGCCCCATTGTGATCGGACAGGCCTGTGAATTTGACTATTCGGGCGCACAGGCGTGTAAGGCACTGCGGGAAGAAGGGTACCGGGTGATCCTGGTCAATTCGAATCCCGCCACGATCATGACCGATCCGGGACTTGCGGATGCAACATATATCGAACCGGTCACGTCGGAGGTCGTCGCCAAGATCATTGAAAGAGAACGGCCCGATGCGCTGCTACCCACGATGGGCGGACAGACCGGGCTGAACACGTCTTTGGCCCTGGAAAAGATGGGCGTGCTGCAGCAGTTTGGCGTTGAAATGATTGGTGCCAAACGCAACGCGATTGAGATGGCAGAGGACCGCCAGCTGTTCCGCGAAGCGATGGACCAGATTGGCCTGGAAACCCCCAAAGCTGCCATCGTGAGCACACCCGGGACTGTGGACGGCAAGGCGGATCTGGCCGAAGGTATGCGGCTGGCGATGGATGCACTGGAAGAAATCGGATTGCCCGCAATTATCCGCCCGGCCTTTACGCTCGGCGGTACGGGCGGTGGGGTAGCCTATAACCGCGAGGATTACGAATATTACTGTCGATCAGGCATGGATGCCTCTCCGGTTAATCAGATTCTGGTCGATGAAAGCCTGCTTGGGTGGAAAGAATACGAGATGGAGGTGATGCGCGACACCGCCGACAATGCCATCATCGTCTGTTCCATCGAAAATGTGGATCCTATGGGTGTGCATACCGGGGATTCGCTCACTGTAGCCCCTGCCCTCACGCTGACCGACAAGGAATACCAGATAATGCGCAATGGCAGCATCGCCGTGCTGCGCGAGATCGGGGTAGAGACCGGCGGGTCCAACGTACAATGGGCGATCAACCCTGATGACGGGCGCATGGTAGTGATCGAAATGAACCCGCGCGTGTCGCGATCATCCGCTTTGGCCTCCAAGGCCACCGGGTTCCCTATTGCCAAGATCGCGGCGAAACTGGCGGTAGGCTATACGCTGGACGAATTGGACAATGACATCACAAAGGTCACACCGGCAAGCTTTGAGCCGACGGTTGACTACGTCGTGACCAAAATCCCGCGCTTTGCCTTCGAAAAATTCCCGGGATCCGAACCCCATCTGACCACGGCAATGAAATCGGTGGGGGAGGTGATGGCCATTGGCCGGACGATCCATGAATCGCTGCAAAAGGCGCTGGCGTCGACGGAAACCGGGTTAGCCGGATTTGATGAGGTGGATATTCCCGGCGCGCCGGATAAAGTGGCGCTCGTCAAGGCAATCAGCCAACAGACACCCGACCGGATGCGAACTATCGCCCAAGCGATACGGTACGGCTTGACGGATGAAGAGATCTTTTTGGCTACCAAGTTTGATCCTTGGTTCCTGGCCCGCATCCGTGAAATTGTCGAGGCTGAGGCTGTGGTGCGAGAAAACGGGTTGCCAGTAACTGAAGACGGGTTGCGCGATCTGAAAATGATGGGCTTTACCGATGCACGACTGGCCAAGCTGACGGGCCAGGAGGAAGACAATGTGCGTCGGGCCCGCCAAAACCTGGGCGTGTGTGCAGTGTTCAAAAGGATCGACACCTGCGCGGCTGAATTCGAAGCACAGACGCCCTATATGTATTCCACCTATGAGGCTCCGATGATGAACGGGGTCGAATGCGAGGCCCGACCGACGGACCGGAAAAAGGTGGTAATCCTGGGGGGGGGGCCGAACCGGATCGGCCAGGGGATCGAATTCGACTACTGCTGTTGCCACGCCTGTTTTGCCCTGACCGGGGCGGGGTATGAAACCATCATGGTTAATTGCAACCCGGAAACCGTGTCGACCGACTATGACACCTCGGACCGACTCTATTTCGAACCGCTAACCTTTGAACACGTGATGGAAATTCTGACGAAGGAGCAGGAAAATGGCACGCTGCATGGGGTCATTGTTCAATTCGGCGGGCAGACGCCCCTCAAACTGGCCAATGCGCTGCATGATGCGGGGATACCGATCCTCGGGACGACGCCGGATGCGATTGACCTGGCCGAGGACCGTGATCGATTCCAGAAGCTGGTCCAGGATCTAGGCCTGCAACAGCCCCATAACGGGGTCGCATCGACCGCTTCTGAAGTGCTGGCCGTTGCACAGGATATCGGCTTTCCGCTGGTGATACGTCCATCCTATGTGCTGGGTGGCCGCGCGATGGAGATCGTGCATGATCAGGCGCAATTAAAACGGTATATTTCCGAGGCGGCGGTGGTGTCGGGTGACAGCCCCATCTTGCTCGATAGTTATCTGGATGGTGCTGTGGAACTCGACGTTGATGCGCTCTGCGATGGCATGGATGTGCATGTCGTCGGCATCATGCAGCATATCGAAGAGGCTGGCGTGCATTCCGGTGACAGTGCCTGTTCCCTGCCACCCTATTCGCTGCCATCCGGCATTGTCAATCAGATCAAGTCGCAGACCTTCAAACTCGCCAAAGCGATGAATGTCGTGGGTCTGATGAATGTGCAATTCGCGCTCAAAGATGGCGAGATTTACCTGATTGAAGTAAACCCGCGCGCAAGCCGTACAGTCCCCTTTGTGGCCAAGGCTACCGGCAGCGCGATTGCCTCGATCGCCGCGCGGATCATGGCGGGCGAACCGCTGTCAACCTTCCCTAAACGCGCCCCAACCGAGGCCACCGATTATGATACCGATGCGCCGATGGCGGATATGATGACGCTGGCCGATCCGGACACGCCCTGGTTTTCGGTCAAAGAAGCGGTGTTGCCCTTTGCCCGCTTCCCCGGTGTTGACACGATCCTGGGTCCCGAAATGCGCTCGACCGGCGAAGCCATGGGCTGGGACGGTGATTTCCCGCGTGCTTTCTTGAAAGCGCAAATGGGTGCGGGCGTGGTGCTTCCCTGGGCAGGATGCGCCTTTATTTCGATCAAAGATGCGGACAAGACCGCTATGATGCTGGAAGCCGCGCAGGTTCTGGTGGCGCAAGGGTTCAAATTGGTCGCGACGCGGGGCACGCAATCCTGGCTGGACAATCACGATGTGCCGTGCGACGTCGTTAACAAGGTTTATGAGGGGCGTCCAGATGTCACCGATCTGATGAACAGCGGCGGCGTGCAGTTGGTGATGAATTCGACCGAAGGCCCCCAAGCGATCAAAGACAGCAAATCGCTCCGGTCCATCGCGCTTTATGGCAAGATCCCCTATTTCACAACAGCGGCGGCCTCTCACGCTGCGGCCCTTGCCATTCGGGCCAAGGCACAGGATGAAGTTGGTGTCAAAAGCCTGCAGGGCACTACAGCGTAAACCGGGGTTGGTCGGCATACGTGTACAACACTTTGGCAGAATGGATACGGGCGGGCTTGGCAACCGGACTTTGGGCTACCTCCGGTCAAATAAAAACACGAGCCCCAACATGCACCGCGCAGCCCTCGCACCGATACTCCGCTTTTGACCCTATCTGTCCGTGGCGGCATACCGTTGGCACTGCTCATCCAGGGCGTCATGCTGCCAAGCTTGTCCTAAGTTTCCTGTTAGCGACAATTTCCGCCAAATCACTCAAGAACAAGCGGGTGGGCCATACGCCCGCCATCACCGACACGGGGGTGTTTACGCCTGACCTGTTCATATCCAATGCCGATCTGGTTGCCGCATTCAACGCCTATGACGAGGCTATTGCGGTCGGCAAGTGCAAAACCATCAAGGCCATCATGCGTAACGCCAAGCGGCACAAGTTGCAGAATACGACGGGTCAGGGTCCGGTTGAACACACAGCTGTTGCCGACATAAAAGACCGTGAAAACCGCACCTGCCGATCTATGAACTTATATGCCGTTGATTATCTGAACTTGGACACGACATCGGCAACAATGCGATCCCGGACATTGGGGACGACATTCACACTGAAGTCACCGGTGTAGTCAGACTATCTGAACGACGAAAAATCTATCCGAATTATTTGATCCAATATCTGTGCCAGGTCGCATTCAGCTTGATTTTCTGCGCCTGCCCCGCGACACGATCTTTCAGGAGTGCATGACCCATGGGATGCTGACCGCTGGTCTGATCTCAGCGATGCTCGGGGAACAACCGCCCGGTCATGGCATCCTCTATGTGGGGAAGTCATTAAAATTTCAGGCCCCGCCCGGTGCGTCGAGGTCAAGGTGATCGATATCGACATGTCTCGACGCCGCGTCCGGCTGGATTTCCCCTGTGCCGTGGATAGCCAAAAGGTGTTGATGGGGTGAGGGGCCACCTGTATTGGCACCCCGCCACAAGGTCAACTGACCAGACCGGTGGCTTGCACACGGATGCTGCAGACGCTAGGAAAGACCTATGCGGATTATCCGGGATTATCAGTTTGTGGCCCCATCAGATCGTTGTGCCAGTGTCGCGATTGGCAATTTCGACGGTGTGCATCTAGGTCATCAGTCGGTGATCGCGCTTGCCCGTGAAGCCAGCAATGACGCGCCGCTGGGCATCCTGACATTTGAGCCGCATCCGCGCGAGTATTTCGCACCAGACAGCACGCCCTTTCGCCTGATGAATTCCGACGCGCGAGCCAGCCGCCTGGAAAAGCTGGGCGTTGATTTATTGTATCAGCTGAATTTCAACCCGGCATTAGCCAGCCTGTCGCCACAGGGCTTTGCCAAACAAGTCATTTCGGATGGCCTGAGACCGCGCCATGTGGTGGTCGGGGCCGATTTCAAATTCGGTCGAGACCGTGCAGGCGATGCCACCGCGCTGCAATGCTATGGTACCAAAATGGGGTTCGGCGTTACCATTGCGCCGCTTTTGACCGCATCGGATACAACCGTGTCCTCTACGGCCATTCGCCGGGCGCTGACCAACGGGTGTCCGCGTGATGCAGCGGCGATGCTGGGCCATTGGCATCGGATTGAAGGGCCCGTCATAGGTGGCGAACAGCGGGGGCGCGAATTAGGCTATCCCACCGCGAATATGTCAATCAACAATCTGCACCTGCCCGCCTTTGGGGTCTATGCGGTGCTGGTCGATGTGCGGAACGGCATCCACAGGGGCAGCTATCAAGGCGCGGCCAGCATTGGCGTCCGCCCGATGTTTGGCAAAAACAAACCCAATATTGAAACCTTTTTGTTCGATTTTTCGGGCGATCTGTATGGTGCAACCCTGTCCGTGGCGTTGGTCGATCATCTAAGGCCGGAAGAACGGTTCAACAGTGTGGACGCCTTGATCACGCAAATGGATGCGGATTGCGCAACGGCGCGGCACATCCTGGATGCCTTATGACCGATCCAGTTGCCCGCGCGGGCCTGTTGCCACGATTTCGGGAACGCAAACCGCTGGCAAAAATATCCCGGGCGGAATGGGAAGCCTTGTGCGATGGCTGTGGCAAATGTTGTCTGAAACTGAAGAAGTCGCGCTGACCCGAATCGCCTGTCGCCTGCTGGACGACGACACCTGTTGGTGTGCATATTACAACAATCAGCACCATTTTGTGCCGGACTGTATCGTTCTAAAACCGGAAAATCTGGACATCCACGCCTATTGGGTGCCCCTAACCTGTGACTATCGGCTGATCTGGGAAGTCAAGCCATCGCTGCTGTCCAGTACACCGGACAGCGTGCATGCAGCTGGTATATCGGTCAGGGGTCTGACCCTGTATGAATTTGGCATTCCTGAAGACGACCGGGATGATCACATCATCCAAGAGCCACTTTAAAAGACCTCTGCGTGGGCACGTGATGTTCGGCAGAAGCTTTGATTTGGCCATTCTGTCCGCTCCGCTGGCCTGGACCTGGCCTTAAAGTGGGCAAAGCGGTTTTGGTGGTCCGGTTATGCGATTGCCGGTGTTTGCGGGTTGAGGGGCAGCTCCCCGCAGGGTCTGCTTGAAAAGCATTGCTCAACCTCTCAGGCGGCGCTTGGAGATCAGCCTGTCCCCGCGTTTTTCCGAAACCGACGGGGATCGATGACGGGTGACCATTCGCATGATCCGGTCACGGTGGCGCGACCGCGCAAGGCGGCCCGCTTGGCCTTGCTGGCACGGGTCTTGTCGGCCAACACCCGCCTGCGCCGACCATGGTATCAACTCCCGGGGCTCCCGGCCCGGTTCGCAGGTGCCCTTTGTGGACCTTGTCGATGAAAACTTTCCTCGTCCGGGCCTCATCCGGGCAGGCAACATCTTGTGGCCCACAGCGTACTCTTCGGGCCTTTCTTGATCCACCGCGCCGCGCTTGTGTGTTGGCACTGGAATGCATGTTTGGGTCGTCGGGGGGCACCTCTTCGGTCCGGTCTTGCGGCGCGTCGATATGGCTGCCGGGGCGGGGGCGCACTTTGCACCGCTTTGGCCCGTGATCCCCGATCTGACGGCAATCCCCGGCCAGAAGATCATCAGCGCGTTGCGAAAACGGCAACGGGTCGTCGCATCGGGCACAGGCGCAAATGAGGTCGCGGCCGCAACACAGCATGAGATCCAACCGCAGTTGAGGGCGCGCATTCCAGCTTTGGGGTGCCACTGCTCGAAAACAGGTCCATCAAGCCACCCCTGAACGCCTCCCGGGGGAAACCGGGTTGATGATTTGTTCGCAATCTTTCAATTATGCGAAGGTTTTTGTAATTATTGAACGTGGCGCTCATGCCGTCATACCACTGCGAAAAGTACCAAACCCGGAAAGCTCGCAAGCGCGGGTGCCATCGCTCGGAATGAGGCGGTCAATACCTGCGCACTGGAATCGTGCCATACCGCCCCAACCGCTACACCGCCCCTAGCATACCCGTCACAGAGGCTATAGCATAGGCTGTTCTATCCCGGATGATCACATAGCCCCTTGCCAGTCTGCACCTTTCATGGCTCAATCTGTTCTGAGAGATGTTCGGGAGGGAGTGCTGCAAATGCAGGTTGCATAGGGAAGCGACGACGGCACCCGGAATCGGGACGGCCATTCAAACAAGTTCGGATCCAGCGTGGCAAAACGCCGCAAAGACAGGACGCAGGGTATAGTTCAGTGTTGTATTGACACTGCTGTTTCATGCGATAACTTCACAGCATCAACAGGTTACAGGAGAGATGAATGCTCATCGGACGCCTTCTTGGGTGGATAGTTGCCTTGCTGGGATTGTTCATTCTGTTTTACAGTTTTTCCGTTCCCGCCTTCGTGGCAACTCCGTATATTCTCGGCGGCGTAGTGGTGATCGCCGGAGGCGTGCTTCTTATTTACTTGTTCAGAAACAAAAAGAAGTCTATCGAGAAAGAAGCACGCAGACAAGCAGAAATCGAGAAGCGAAAGAGGGAAGTTCTCGAAGAAGAGAGCTGAGATGTGCTATGCCAGCTCGTTTTGAGCAAAATAAGAATACACTCACCTCTATGATGGCTGGATGCATCGATTGGTTGCCATCCTAAACATTAGAAAGTCATTCCTGATCGCGGTCATTGCCAAATCAGGATGTTGAATGAACGTTCGGATAAAGATCTAGGCACGCCTAGACACGTTGTATGCAAAACTGAGAACAGGTGAGCATTTGAAGTCAACCGAGGGCGTAATCATGTTTTTGACGGCCGTTGCGCCGATAACGAGGTTCTGACGCGTGATGAACGATGAAGAATGCGACGTTGTTAAAGAAAGTCTCACGACTATAAAAACTGACACGCTACCTAGAAAGACACATCATTCCCGGGCTTGTGTTCAGCATTGCAGTGGCAAGTTCAGTACTCGCCCAGGAAATTGTCGCAAACCTGTATGTTGCCGATATTGACGAGATAATTGAAACGGGCGAGGAAATTCACGCACCAATTGTTGTGCGAATACCGATTCAGTCTGTAGACGATATTACCAATCCTTAACTCGTTCGCACAATGCGAAGATATTTCCCAAGAGTTGTTCGACATTATGGTCGTCGAGACTGACATTGACATTCTCCACCCTAGGTAGGGAGCTCCCGCGTCTTTTTCTGGGTTGGGTAGCATATACATATTGGTTGCTCGTTTTTCTAACCTTGGTATTGTTGACGCAATCCCTAGTGTTTTTGACGTAGTTTTTTTGTTAAATCGCACTTATCCGAAAATAATCGACGCATTGGACAATGCTTACCCCTTTGCGGGGGTTGATGGCGATAGCATCGACTTTAGCATCACAATCAGCAACGACACGCGTGGACCCGCACAATTATACACTGGGAGTTTCTTCATAAACAGCGAACCCGTGATGCGTAGTCGTCCGTTTGCGCTTGATCGTCGTGAAGAACTACATACCACTTCATCAGACCTTTCTGCGGAATATCTCGCTCAAAACGGGTTTGTTCATTTCGGATATATCGCTGGAGAAGGCGTAGAATTGCCACAATCATGGCAATCAATTCGCGGTCTCTTTTCCGAAACACCTTGGTCTCCGACCGATTAATACAGTTCATCTTGTCTTTGGGTAGAAAGATTGGAGACGGTAAAAAACGGCGTGATGCGAATGGGTCATCACATGCTTGCCTCAATCTTTGGCAAGTCGCGCTTAATCGTGAATTTCATGGTGCTACTTGTTCCATCCCGGAAGATTATATGGTTATTTCTGGAACAATTCCGGCTTG
>JACOMS010000060.1 GCA_014324115.1 Hyphomonadaceae bacterium | reverse complement strand
GATATCATTCATCACCTCAAGGGGGTCTCCCAAATCGCTAACCCGCTTAAGTCGTTCGTCCAAGTCGAATGGGCCATGTTGCGTCATACAAAACAGGAAGCATACTTCACGCCAAAAATCCAGGAGTTTCTGGAAGTGTCCACCTGCCTAAAAGCGGTTGAGTAACCGCTCCAGATAGTCCCGTTCGATCTGTTCGCGGTCCTGCTCTCCGGCGCGGCGCCGAAGTTCTTCGAGAATTTCCCTTGATTTTGTGGCATTGTCCTGCCGGTCCATATCGGCTTCCGCATTCTCATCACCCACACCGCCGGCACCGCGGCCAAGAGGATCGTAATTCCCGGTCGCGCGGTTTTCCTGTCCCTCACGGCGGTTTTCAGCAGCCTGCCGGGCCAAAGCCTCACCGGCCCGACGCAGGGCTTTGATGGCCTCGTCCTGTGCTGTGCGGGCTTCGCCAAACTGCTCCCCGTCCAGGGCCCTGCGGCTCTCACCCATGGCGCGGGCGGCCTCATTCAGCGCATCCCGTGTCATGCCGTCCTGATTTTCCCCTTCTCCTTCGGAACCGCCGGTTGCACCATCAGCGGGCTCACCTGCGGCCGCATCCCCATCGTCCTGCGGCACGGCCTCGCGCAGGGCCTCAAGCGCCTGTTCCAGTCCCTGCTGCTGGCGGGCGAGTTCCCGGGGAGACAGGGCACCGGCTCCGGGTTCGGTCTGATTTCTCCGATTTCCCTGATCTCCGTTCTGTTCGCCGTTTTGCGCTCCCCTTTCGGCCCGGCGGGTTTCATCCTGCAGGTCGCGTTGTTCACCCAACATGTCGGCGAGGTCTTCGAGGGCCTTTTTCATTTCTTCGCTCATCCCGTTTTCCATGGGCGCACCGCCGCTGCCGCCACCGCCCGCGGAGAGTTGCAACTGCATGTTTTCGAGCAGCTCTGCGAGACGGGCCAGGGCCCGGCGCGCACCTTCCGTATCCCCGATGCGGTTGGCCTCTTCTATGGCTTTAAGTAATTCCTCAATTTCGTCCACACTGCGCCCGTCGCCGCCGTCCTGGGCAATCCGGCCCTCTTCAAGGGCCTGGCGGCGCAATTCGTCCATATAACGGTCAACTGCTGCGTTGTAGCGCTCAAACAATGTATCGATTTCGCGCTGGGGGGCGCGGCGGGCCATGCCTTCGCGCAGGGCGGCTTCGGCCTCACGCATTTCCTCAAGGGCTGAACCCAAAACCCCGAACTCCGCTCTTATGGCGATTGACCAGAGGTCTTCGGGAATGCCGGACAGGGCTTTCGCCTCGCGGGCGTAGCGCAGACGGCTTTCGATATTCTTCAGGCCCATGTAAACTGCCGGGTCACGGAACAAACCGGACGGGCTGTCGGTCACTGCACCGATCAACTCTGCTGCGCGCCGGATTTCCGCGGGTGCACGGTCAAGGCGTTCACGCGGTTCGTAGGTGTCGAAAGACGGCATGGTCTGCCAGTCGCGCACACTGTAATCCGGCGCGGGAGCATAGGCCTGATCCTGCGCCGCCAAAACGAGCCCGCGCTGTTCGATAACGGCCTTGGCCAGCGGTTCGATGAAAATCCGGTCGGGCACGATGAAATAAAGGTCGCGGCTACCCGCTGATTGTCCGGCCCCGTCGCGGACGTAGAGACGGGCCATGACCTTTTTTCCGGCCCATTTGTGTCGGGTCAGGTCGATGGCGCGGGTGCTGTTTTGCGCCTCACGCACCGGGCCGGAAAGCGGAATATCGACACGGGACGTCTCCCCGGCCCTATCCGCATCATCCGTGTGCAGTTTCATGATCAGAAACAACTCTTCAACCCCGTAATCATCCGTGAAGGAGTAGGTGATCGACAGGCGGTCGCGTTTGTCGGCTTCGGGATCACCGGTTACAGACAGGCGCGGCGGTTGATCCGTCACGGCACTGACGTGCCAGCTTTTGATACGGTTGCCGACCCGCCAGCGGGCAAGAGTATCTTCATTGACACGTGTGCGGGTCTCGAAACTGTCCCCGCCCAGATGTGTCAGCGGCAGATAGTGTGAGCGCCGCCGGGTCGAGATTTTCAGCCGCGTGGGCGAACGAGTCCCGGAAATACGGGCGACGAGTTCCGAGCCCGCGGGGACATCAATTGTGTCTGTATTCCTGAAATAAATCGGCGGGCGACCGGTATAATCCGGTGGATCCACCCAGGCTTCAAAGCTGACACGTGCGGGAGCAATTCCTGTTTGCCACGCGGGCTTCAGGGCGCGTTGCAGACGTTCGAAATTGTCTCCCGCGCCAACCAGCATGGCCAGGACTATAAGGACCGGCAGCACAAGGCGCAGATAACAGGGGTCAATGGGCGCAAGGGTCGGGCGGCCCTTGGGCGGTTTCAGATTTTGCGCGAGTGTTCCGGCGTGGGCATGGTGCAGGCTCCATCCCGCCCCACCGAGTGCGGGGCGGTCTTCAAGGGTATCAAGGGGGCGGTGTTTTACACCGGAGTCGGTCTCGACGCGGCGACGCGCTTCCGAACGGCCGGGAAATTGACGCAGGCGCGCTTTCCAGGCGGCCAAGGCCAGACAGGCAAGAGTTGCAACCAGACCGACAAGCCGCCAGGGATCGCCGATGCGCTCCCAGACACCGCCGAAGGTCGCAATCAGAAACAGGGCCACCAGTAATCCCGCGAGGGCAAAGACCGGCGCGTAGCGCTCCCAGAACAACAGGGCCTGCGCCCGCCAGGCCAGGCGGCGTGTGTGTCGCATCAGGGCGTCAATATCCGGAGGACCGCTCACAACGTCTCTCATATAGTTCGGACTGCATCAACAAAAAGATTAAACCTGCACAACATGCTACACAACGGGGTGACGCAGGGCTACAGCCGATCCGGCAGGTGCCCGGTTTGATAGTATCTGCCATACCCGACCTTTCGCCCTGACCGGAATTCCCGGTGCCGGTGGCGCACATTTCGCCGCCAACGGGATAAAGACGGTGTCAAGGCTCATTCGCCAGGGCCTATTCGAATAAAAAGTCGTCCGTTAAGTCGTCTGCGAATTCATCCGTAAATTCGTCCGATTCTGATGATTCCGGTTCAGGTGTCTCCAGCCTGTCTGCATCGCCCCACAGGGGCGGGGCCCTCTTCAAGTCACCCCTGGCACCGCAGGCGGTCAGGGTCATGGACAGGGCGAGGGCTGAAAGCAGGGACAGGACAACGGGTTTCCGGCGCATGGCAATCTCCTTTGATCCAAGGCCTAGCACAGGCCGCCGGATAAGGCCAGCCGCAAAAATCAAATGGAGAAAACGGCCCTGGCGCCGAGAACGTCCCGGGCGATCTGCTTCTGCATCGCTCCCACAGTGTCGAATTTTTCTTCCGGGCGGATGAAGCTGCGAAAGCGCACATCCGCGTGCTGACCGTAAATATCCCGATCAAAATCCAGTATATGGACCTCCAACCGTTCTTCCGTTCCGCCTACAGTCGGGCGGATACCTGAACTCGCCACAGCCGGATACCAATCCGGATCATCGGACAATCTCACCTCAACGCAGTAAATCCCTTTTTTGGGGCGGATATGGTCCCCGTAGGCGATGTTGGCCGTCGGATAACCGATGGTGCGTCCGATCCTGTCCCCATGGGTGACGACACCGTCAACGGTCCAGGGGCGGGAGAGCACATGTGCAGCATGGAAAACATTGCCGTTCCGGATTGCATCCCGGATTTCGGTCGAGCCGAATTTACCGTAAAGCTCATGCAGGCCGACGGGTGCGACCGTGCCCAGACCTGTACCGTGCGCCCGGCACAGGCGTCTCAGGCTGTCCACATCGCCGCAACGGTTTTTGCCAAAACCGAAATCTTCGCCGACAACGAGATGGGAAATACCCAGGCCCCGGTGCAGGACCTGTTCAAAAAACTCCGTGTCATTCATGTCACGCAGGGCGGCATCAAAGGGAATCTCATAGCAGACACTCACGCCCAGACCGGGCAGAATGTCT
Organism: Hyphomonadaceae bacterium; assembly: GCA_014324115.1. Classification (GTDB taxonomy): domain Bacteria; phylum Pseudomonadota; class Alphaproteobacteria; order Caulobacterales; family Maricaulaceae; genus JACOMS01. The sequence goes on along the minus strand of JACOMS010000060.1, from coordinate 10,146 downwards.
GCCCGAATCCTGGCGCTCATCAATGAAAAGGGGGGGCTGTCCGGTCTGAAGAATCGTTTGGGGTGCGGGGAGAACATGGCCAGTCCGAGCCGTGCGCCCGTATTGTCTGCAATGGACTTTGCCTGCGCAATGACAGCCTGATGCCCGCGGTGCAGCCCGTCAAAATTACCCAGGGCAACAACCGCGCCGCGATGCTCAGGTTTGATCCCGGTATAATTCCTGTAGACTGTGAACACGTATAATCACGCGCAATCAGCTATCTTTGGGGTAGCTGTCTGTCAGGCGCTTTTTGACAATAACACCCGCATCGCCGCTGCAAATCTGCCTGCCGTCGACCGAGCAGGAACACCTCATCACGACGAGATCTGTTTTTTCATTGATCTCTGCGACTTCGGCGCGACCAACGACCGTATCGCCGATAAGGGCCGGGCGGCGAAAGCGCAGATTGAGCTCGACAAATACAGCCCCCGGCCCGGGCAGGTCATTCCCGATTATGGCCGAAATCAGTGATGCGGACAGTGCCCCGTGGGCAATGCGCTGTCCGAACGGGGTGGTTTTGGCAAACTCCTCATCCACATGAATGGGATTGTGATCGCCGATAATGTCGGCGAAGGCGTCGATTTTTCCGGCTGTAATGTCCATGATGGATTCACGGAACATACCGACTCTGAGGTCTTCAAGATAAAATTTCTGTTCGCCTGTCATGCCAGCCTTTTAGTCTTTGGAGCCGGTTTTTTCCAGCCCTGATTTCCCTCTCCGGATTACCAGACGAGCCTCGGCATCATATAGGAGGCGCTGAGACCATGTTCGGACAACAGGGCCCTGAGCTGTTCTGTCTTGTCCGGATTCAATCCTCCGCCCGATACGAAAAGGCAGTCATAATCCTCCTGCTGTGCGCCGAGGAGATCGGTAAATATATTGTCCCCGACGGTCAATACCCGGTCCCGCGGAATTTCATAACCTGACACTTCGGTCAACCAGGCGCGGCAGAGCCGATAGATCGGTGGATGCGGCTTTCCGGCATAAACGACGTTTCCGCCGAGTTTTTCATAAAGCTGCGCCAGCGCCCCGCCGCAGTAGATAATCCTGTCGCCCCGCTTGACCCGCACATCGGGATTGGCGCAAACGAGGGACAGGCCCATATCCCGTGCCTCGGTCAGCAGGTCGACATAATCATCCGGTGTCTCGTTTTCATCATCAAACAGTCCGGTGCAGGAAATAAAGGCAGCATCCTCCAGGTCACTGAAATGCATCTCCAGCGCTTCGTAAATTATGTCATCCCGTTCCGGACCGAGCCTGAAGGCCGGGCCGGGTGCGCGACGGGACAGCTCGTTTATGGCGGCGTCCCCGGATGTGACAACGGCATCAAAAATCTCACCCGGTACACCGATCCCGGCCAACTGCCCGGGGATAGCGGAGGAGGGTCGCGGTGAGTTGGTGATCAAAATGACAGGGCCGCGTTCGGCACGAAACCTCTCAAGGGCTGCACAGGCCTCCCGGTAAGGCTCCCGCCCGTTATGGACGACCCCCCATATGTCACATAACAGGGCATCATAGTTTCCGGAAATACCACCAAGACCGGGCAGGGCATCAAACTCACGCATGGCCGTGACGTTAGGTCGTATCAGGGCCGATGACAACAGAAACGTGGCGGCGCGATTTATGGCGGGTCCGGCCGGATTGCCCAGAGGCCATTGCTCCGGGGTCAAGGCGGTGCTGCCTGTACCTGAAAGGTGAGATAATGCCCCTTGAAAATCCCATGATGGCCCCTCGAAAACCCGCCGGACAGGTAGCCTCTGTCATGTGTTGAAATAAACATGAAAAAATCCGTTTTTAATCTCTTGATTCAAAAATTCACCCCCCTATATGCGCCGTACTTCAGCAGGCGGCCCGCTTCCGGCGGTGTCGAATGCTAAACCAATCAACCATCATAACAGGGAAGGCAAATCATGAAATTTCGTCCTCTACATGACCGCGTCGTTGTTGAACGCGTGGCTGAAGAAACCAAAACCGCTGGCGGGATCATCATTCCGGATACCGCCACTGAAAAACCTTCTGAAGGCATCGTCCGCGCTGTCGGCGAAGGTAACCGCGACGACGACAACAAGCGGGTCCCGCTTGACGTTGAGGTCGGCGACCGCGTGCTGTTCGGCAAGTGGGGCGGCACTGAAGTCAAGATCGACGGCAAGGAGCTGCTGATCATGAAGGAATCTGACATTATGGGCGTGATCGGTTAAGGTCACAGGCCCTTTTTTTACACGAAACAACTCAACGTAAGGAGACTTTAGATATGGCGGCTAAAGACGTCAAATTCGGCTCGGACGCACGGGCCAAAATGCTGGAAGGCATGGGCATCCTCGCCGATGCAGTGAAAATAACCCTCGGTCCCAAGGGGCGCAACGTGGTCATTGAGAAATCTTTCGGTGCACCGCGCACAACCAAAGACGGTGTATCTGTCGCGAAGGAAATCGAACTTGAAGACAAGTTTCAGAATCTCGGCGCGATGATGCTGCGCGAGGTGGCTTCAAAAACCAATGACAAGGCCGGCGACGGTACGACCACAGCCACAGTTCTCGCCCAGGCCATCGTCCGCGAAGGTCTGAAGCGCGTTGCGGCAGGCATGAACCCGATGGATCTCAAGCGCGGTATTGATGCGGCCGCCAAACAGGTTGCCGCTGATCTGCTTGATGAGGCTGTGAAAATCTCCAAATCCGAGGAAATCGCCCAGGTCGGCACAATTTCCGCCAACGGATCGGAAGATGTCGGCCGGATGATCGCCGATGCCATGAGCAAGGTCGGCAATGAGGGTGTGATCACCGTCGAGGAAGGCAAAACAGCCGAAACCGAGCTGGAAGTCGTTGAGGGCATGCAGTTCGACCGGGGTTATCTGTCGCCCTACTTCATCACCGATGCCGAAAAAATGCGCGTCGAGCTGGATGATGCCTATCTCCTGCTTAACGAAGGCAAGTTGACATCGCTGCAACCCATGCTGCCGATCCTCGAATCTGTTGCGCAAACACAGAAACCGCTTCTGATAGTCGCCGAGGATATTGAAGGTGAGGCATTGGCGACACTGGTTGTCAACAAGCTGCGCGGCGGTTTGAAAATCGCGGCTGTCAAGGCGCCCGGCTTTGGGGATCGTCGCAAAGCCATGTTACAGGACATTGCAGTCCTGACCGGCGGCACGGTCATTTCCGAAGACCTGGGCATCAAGCTCGAAAATGTCTCTCTGGAAGACCTCGGCAACGCCAAACACGTCCACATCTCCAAGGATGACACAGTCATCGTGGATGGGGCCGGCGCGAAGGAAAGCATCACAGCCCGCATTGAGCAGATCCGTCAGCAAGCCGAGGAAACATCCTCTGACTATGACCGTGAGAAGCTGCAGGAACGTCTGGCGAAACTTGCCGGCGGTGTGGCCGTCATCAAGGTCGGCGGCTCAACAGAGATCGAGGTGAAAGAGCGCAAAGACCGCGTTGATGACGCACTGAACGCCACCCGCGCTGCCGTGGAGGAAGGCATTGTAGCCGGTGGCGGGGCCGCTCTGCTCCGCGCATCGCGCTTCATCAAGATTGAAGGCAAAAACGACGACGAAACTGCCGGTATCGACATCGTCCGGGCCGCACTGCCTTATCCGCTGCGCCAGATCGCCGATAACGCCGGCGTTGAAGGTGCCGTGGTTGTCGGTAACATCCAGGCCGAGGACAAGGCCAATTACGGCTATGATGCGCAAAATGAGACGTATGTCGACATGGTCGAATCCGGTATCGTCGATCCGGTCAAGGTTGTCCGTACAGCCCTTCTGGACGCCGCCTCTGTTGCGGGCTTGATCCTGACCACCGAAGCCATCGTTGTCGAAGCTCCGAAAAAAGAGACTCCCCCCATGCCTGACATGAGCGGTATGGGCGGCGGCATGGGCGGCATGATGTAGGGTTGCCCCTATCGCGGAGCGTTTTGAAGTCGACGCCTTGAAGCCTTGGCCTTGCGGATCGGGCTCCGGCGTTGATGAGAAACGGTTTTACAAGCCGCACCTGTCGGGCATGGCAAAGTTCAAGTCCGGCAGGTGCGGCTTTTTCTTTTACCTCTCCCGGCTTGACCAGTGGACCCGTTCCGCAACCGCGTGCCTGCCCGCGTCGGCGTGCGTACATGCGACGGGCACACATTGATCCGGCGCCCATGTCACTCTACGTCCGCACGACATGGGGCCGATGCTGAAAACACTTGTACCTCCTGAAGTCCGGACCCGACTGAAATGGGTGGGTTATGCACTCAGGGATATTGTGGACCCCGTCAGAGCCCCTCGCGTGCCGCCTCGACGGCAGACCTTTATCGGCGGCGGGGATTTTGAAGAAATCGGCAATGCGTTTCTTGAAACCCTGAAACACCACGGGCTCAAGCCGGATATGCATGTTTTGGATGTGGGCTGCGGGCAGGGGCGCATGGCCCGGCCCCTGGCGTGTTTTCTGTCGCGGGATGGAGATTACAGGGGCTTTGATATTGTCAGGGACGGGATTGACTAGTGTCACAGGCATTATGCCGACCTGCCGAATTTCAATCTCATTCATGCGAATGTCTGTAACCGACGCTATAATCCGGGCGGAACAGTTTCGGCGGAGGACTACCGTTTTCCGTTTGAAGACGACGCGTTTGACCTGACGTTCCTGGCATCCGTTTTTACACATATGTTTGCCGGAGGCGTCGAAAATTACCTGTCGGAAATCACCCGTACGCTAAAACCCGGTGGGGCGGTGTTGATCACCTGGTTTCTGTTGAATGATGTCAGTCGCCGGACCGCCCACAAGCGGTTTCAGTTCAGGCACAAGGTGGATGGGGTCGCACGGACAACAGTCTCCAAAAACCCGGAAGCGGCGATTGCCTTTGACGAGGATTATATCCGCGGGCTCTATGCCAGGGTCGGCCTGGAGATCAGTGATGTCGAATACGGGCAGTGGGGTCGTCCCGGCAGTTCCCGCAAAAGCTCCAATGATTTACAGGATCTGGTGATTGCCAGAAAATTGCAGGGGTGATTCCAGCTCGACCGGGCCGGTCATGATGACATGATCGTCGCTCTGGCGCCATTCCATGTCCAGTAGACCGCCATCGACGACAACGGTCGCTTTCCGGTCCGCGCGTTTCTGCCGGACCGCCGCCACGACGGCGGCGCAGGCCCCTGTTCCGCACGCCAGCGTCATGCCGACCCCGCGTTCCCAGACACGCAGGTGTATTCTGTCCGGCGCCTCAATGCGGGCAAAACCCACATTGACCTGTTCCGGGAACAGGGGATGACATTCGATCATCGGGCCAAACTGTTCAGGCCTGACCTTTTGAAAATCTTCGACGAAAAACACACAGTGGGGATTTCCCATGCCGACTGCACCCGGATTGGACAGGACAGGATCATCAATCGGACCGACCTTCAAATCCACATAATCCGTGTGCATGGGTTCGGAGAGTGGCACCTGATCCCACTCCAGTCGCGGCGAACCCATATCGACGGTAATCCGGTTTTTACCGATCCGCGAGCATTTCAAAAGTCCGGCTCTGGTCTCCAGTATCATGTCGGTTTTGCCGGTTTCCCCGCAATAGAGCCAGGCGGAACACCGCGTCGCGTTCCCGCAGGCCTCCACTTCAAAGCCCTCCCGGTTCCAGATTTCCATGAACGCATGGGCACCGGAGGTTCCGGGATCGCGCAAAACAATAATCTGGTCAGCCCCCTTCGGGCCCATGATCCGGCTGTCGGGCCCGGCCATCTTTTTAACGCACTCGGGATTCAGTGCAAAATCGGCCTGCCCGCGCGCGTCAAAAATACCAAACCGGTTTCCGGCCCCGTTCATGATGTGGAAGTGCGGTGTCATCAAAACCTGCGTATAGGACTCCCTGTCGCCGGGCACAATCAGCACTTGATCTGCGAACCCGCCGACGATGATACCCAATCGGCACTGCGGCAACAGACACCAGAATAATCGAAATAAACGATCAGGCGCCCTTGCCCGGGGCCGTTGAAGACGCAACTGCGCGGATTGGCGTACACGGTCGGAACGGGTATGACAAGCCGGTATGAATCGAAAAATCTGCTCCCGGGCAATCGGACAGCCGTCTTCACCGAACTTCCCGGCGACATTATGAATGTTCCCGACACAGATTGCCGCAATAACTGATACCCGGATAAATTCGCAACAGTTCTGATTATACAAGTTGCAAAAACAGGCGGATGAGGTTAGCCCTGCAGTTTTAATTCGTCTGGGTGATTTGAAATGTTTGCAAGCTGGCAGGCCATGAAGTTGTGGGAGCGTGTCCTGATCGCGCTTGTGTTGGGTATGATCGTCGGCTTGGCCGCCCACTACAGCGGGTTCTCGCAGATTACCGGGTTTATCACAGTCTGGATCAAACCTTTTGGGCAGGCCTTTGTGAACCTGATCAAGATGTTGATTGTGCCTTTGATTGTCGTGACACTTGTCTCCGGCGTTGTGGCCATGGGCGATCCGAAGCGGCTGGGCTCACTCGGTATCAGAACTATCGCACTCTATATGGGTACGACCCTGTTTGCCGTTACACTCGGCCTGGTTTTCGGCACAATTTTTCAACCCGGTACAGGCGTGGAATTCGGTAATGTTGACGAAGGCACCCGATCCATGCTGGCTAGCAGTGTATCACAGGACATGCCGTCAGTCACGGACAGACTCCTGGCAATCATCCCGACAAATCCCATCCAGGCCATGGTTGAGGGTGATATTATTGCCGTTATCTTTTTTTCCATTCTGATCGGTGTCGGGATTATTACTGTAGGTGAGAAAGCCGCCCCGCTCAGGAACTTTTTTCATGCCGCCGAGGAAGTCGTGATGAAAATTACACTTTTTGTCATGGAGCTGGCTCCGGTTGGCGTGTTTGCACTGATTGCCTGGGTCATGAGTGATATGGGTCTGGGAATTCTGGCTGCGCTCGGCAAGCTGAGTATCGCCCTGTATCTCGCCTGTGTTGTGCATATCGCCCTCGTTTACGGCGGGCTGATTGTACGCACACTGCTGGGATTGCCCCTGGCACGGTTCTTTTTCGGTGTAATGGATGCTCAAGGTGTTGCCTACTCGACGGCCTCGTCCAGCGCGACTTTGCCGGTGTCGATTTCCTGTGCACAGGAAAATCTCGGGGTGGACGAGTCGGTGGCCGGTTCCGTTCTGCCCCTCGGTGCGACCATCAATATGGACGGTACATCCATCTATCTGGGCCTGATCGCCCTGTTCGCGGCGCAGGCGCTGGGTATTGATCTGAGTCTGGTGGATTATTTCATGATTGCCGGTACGGCGACGCTTACGTCCATAGGCGCGGCCGGGATTCCATCGGCCAGCCTGTTTCTCGCCTTTGCGGTACTCGGTACTTTCGGCGTTAGCCTCGAGCAATATACGCTCATCATCGCCTTCATCCTGCCGTTTGACCGTTTGCTGGACATGATGCGGACCCTTACGAATGTTACGGGTGACCTGGCCGTGGCGTCCGTTGTCGCGAAATGGGAAGGCCAGCTGGATGAAGAGGTGTTCCGCGCTGTCCCGGCTCGCTAAACTGTAACATCCGTGTAATGAATTCTTAGGAATTATCCGGCAATCCGGGGGCATGTGGGGACGTGTCATCCTTCCGGCGGTTGCTCTTTTCTGGCTAAGCGGTTGCGGCTCATCACCCGGACCCGCGGGCTCCGGGAAAAACAGTTCTTCCGTTGCGCAATACGCGCGTGCAGGGGCGAAACTGTCCCTGCCGGACCGCGTCGCCTTCAGGCAGAAGGACCCGCGCTGGTCCCGTGTCACCCTGGGCGGATCGGGCGAGCCCCTGGAAAGGGGCGGCTGTCTGGTCACGGCTACGGCCATGGCACTCGCCAACCTGGGATTTGATACGGATCCGGGCGATCTGGCCCGACGACTGAAACGTGTGAACGGGTTTATGTCTAACGGCTGGCTGATCTGGGCGGGAATCGACCGCGCCACAAATGGACAGGCTACAGCGATTTACCACAACGATGTCAGCGAAAGGCTGATTGACCGGTGCATAATGAACGGTTTTTACCCAATTGCCAGTTTTGACCTGCCCAATGGGCGCACTCACTGGGCCGTGGTCTTGCGTAAATCGAAGTTTGGCTATCATATGCGTGACCCACTGCACGCTTCGCGACAGCCGCTTGTATTTTCGCAGGGCGTGGGCGCCTTTAAGGCTCTGCGCTGCGTCGGTCGCAAAAAATAGTTCTTGTTTTGTTTAAATCCTTGTGTCATGAACTCTTTCTGAAGAGGCGTCATGGTATCACATATATTCACAGTTGCATTTGAAGGGACGGAAGCCCGTCGCATAGACGTGCAGGTTCAGGTCTCCAAAAGAGGCTCCGGTTTTTCCATTGTTGGCCTGCCGAATAAATCCGTTTCCGAGTCTCATGACCGGATCTGGTCGGCTTTCTCAAGCATGGGGTTGTCCTTGCCCTACAACCGTACGGTCGTGAATCTGGCGCCTGCGGACATTCCGAAAGAGGGGGCGCATTATGATTTGCCAATCGCGCTCGGATTAATGAGCTGTATGGGTATCATTGCGGACGATGTGGGTCCGGATTGGGTTGCAATTGGGGAGCTGGCTCTGGATGGAACCATATCCAAAGTGCCGGGCGCCTTGCCCGCCGCCATGCGGGCCAATGCGGACGGATTGGGCTTGATCTGCCCGGAACATAACGGGCCGGAAGCGGCCTGGGCCGGGGATTTGCCCATACTGGCCCCGAATAATCTGATCCAGATCGTCAATCATTTCAAAGGGACGCAATTGCTTTCCCCTCCCAGGCCCGGCGAGATACAGGATGAAGCCATCAGCCTGGATCTGCGGGATGTGCGCGGGCAGGAGACGGCCAAACGCGCCCTCGAAGTCGCCGCCGCAGGCGGACATAACATGCTGATGATCGGCCCGCCCGGGTCAGGCAAGTCCATGTTGGCTGCCCGTCTGCCGGGATTGTTACCCCCTTTGTCGGCCCGCGAACTGCTGGATGTGTCCATGGTGCAAAGCGTAGCCGGCTTGCTGGAGCGGGGGCAACTCTCCCGTCGGCGTACATTCCGGGCGCCGCATCATTCGGCTTCCATGGCCGCCATGGTCGGGGGCGGGGTCAAAGCCAAACCCGGCGAGGCCTCTCTCGCCCATCACGGGGTGCTGTTTCTGGATGAATTGCCGGAATTTTCCCCGCAAGTGCTCGACAGTTTGCGCCAACCGCTTGAAAACAGCGAGATTACAGTCGCCCGCGTCAACGCCCATGTGACCTATCCGGCGAACTTTCAGCTGATCGCCGCCATGAATCCCTGCCGTTGCGGGACAGCAGGGGCAGACGGGATTTCCTGTCGCCGGGGGGAACGCTGTGCCGTGGACTATCAGGCCCGCATTTCCGGTCCCTTCATGGACCGGATCGACATTCAGATTGATGTGCCCTCCGTCACACCTGCCGATCTGGCTTTACCGCCTGCACGAGAGGGGTCAAAGGAAGTTTCAGCTCGTGTCGCGCAGGCGCGGGCTGTTCAACTTGAGCGGAATGGAGGCGTGACCAACGCGGCTCTGCCATCCAGCCGTCTGGACCATGTGGCCGAACCGGATCGGGACGGACAGAAACTGCTGATACGGGCGGCGGAGTCGCTCGGATTGACCGCCCGCGGTTATCACCGGGTTTTGCGTCTGGCCCTGACTTTGGCGGATTTATCCGGCGAAGCGGGAATTCAGCGGCTGCATATCGCCGAAGCCCTGTCGTTGCGTCGGGCGTGCAAAGGTTTGTCCCGGCCTCCTGCACATAAAACCGCCAACCGTCAAACCGGGGTTAATCCCGCAGTGCGGCCCGGATCTACATCGTCATGAGATCATCGTCAGGACTGTTGCAAAAGCGCGTGAATTAGTTTCGAGTGATTCTTTGCGCCGTTCCGAACGCTCCAACGCCCGATCTGGAACCGGGCGAAATAAGTTTGAGAGTCGATGATATCATTCATCGCCTCGACAGGAATCACACTTCACACTAAAAATTCAGGGGTTATTGGATGTTCAGCTGATATTCAGATATAAGACTGTTGCGAATTTATCCGGATTTGCCGGGATTTTGGGATTTGCGCCGTTTTCGGACCCGAAGAGCGGGTGTTTGGTGCTGACGAGTGCACT